>MHYI01000123.1:1094-5479 GCA_001828295.1 Planctomycetes bacterium RBG_16_41_13
AATTCGGTGGAAGTACCACCATCGCCGCCGTGACCTTCAGCAGACACTCTCCCTTGCTCCTTTCGATATGAATTCTCTTTTAAACCGAACCATTTACCTTTTCGTAAGGGAATTTTACCTTATTGTTCAATTGCCTTACGAACAAGCTACCCAATATTTTCAATATTATTACAGCCATTACCATGCTTAGTCCTACAAACAGAGCAATTATATTGACCTCTAAAAAGACACATGCAGAAAAGAGCATCCCCCCCGCTATGAAATACTTCGCAATACTCACCTTTAGGATAAACCCCTTTATTTGTGCCCTTTTTTTCTCAACACCAAAACGTATTCCCCACCACGACATTTTAAACAACAATAAACTAATGAAACACCCTATTGCAACGCTTAACGTCAATTTTGCTGACATATAAGACAACGAACCCGCTATTATAATCAGCGATAAATAAAATGACATTTGGAAGACTCTACCCGGAAACCCTTCATCCAGCGAAAGAGTATCATTTTCATCCTTTTGTTGGTTTGTTCTTGTTTTCATCAGACAACTTTTTTATTACCTGGAAAAATTTAACAAAACTGCCTATAGCGCCCCAAAATAGAAAAAACATCAGAAACCATGGCGACGTTCCATATTTTTTATCGATATAATTGCCAAGAAAATACCCCCCCGCCAGAGCGCCGGCAGTGGTAAACCCGAAACTCCCTACCAGACCTATAATTCTGTAAGCCTCAGGGTCTTTCTTAATAAAAAACAAGACATCTCCTATTGGGAAAAATATCTTTCTATCGCCTGCTTAATGTGCATTGCCACTTTTGATTGTGAATCGACAATATTTAAATACAAAGAGGCGCTTTTCGGCTGACATATCCCCATAACCAATCGCTCTTCGTGTTCTTCTGAATAATCGCATACAAGCCTGCTTATGCTATCATATTTATCGCAGACATGTTTTCTCAACAACTCATTTTTTGTCAAAATAGCGTCCTTAGCGGTTTTTAACACATCCAGCGTCTCTTTAAATAATTGCGTCACTTCATTTGCAGCCTTATCGCCAAACAGTAATTTCTCATTTATTTTGACCCGAATGTGACGTATCATGCTATCCATTACATCCGTGGCCATCTCTATATGTCCCACTACAACAGCCAGAGTTTTAAACCGATTTTTCTCAGATTCGTCATTTTTATTAACACCGCTTAACATGCTTACCGTCTCATTTTCTTCGTCATGCACCAGCCTGCTGATTCTCTGCGCGTCGTCAAGCAATTCCACTTTATTTTTCTGGAATCCCAGCATGCACAGGTTTAAAACAGACTCGGCATTTGAACACATAGAACTTATCCGTTCCAATATCGCTTTCGCATCGTCATTTACGTTTGTCATGTCAAAGCCTTTTTTCCCAATTCTTTGATTTTCGGATATAACCGCATATAAAGATTTTTATAGCGTTTTCACCACTTCGCCAAACGCAGCAATGGTGTCATTTATCTCTTTCTCGCCATGCACGGTCGAAACAAAAGCCGCCTCAAACTGCGAAGGGGCAAAGTAAAATCCCCGTTCAAGCATGCCGTGAAAAAACTTTGCGTATCTGCCAGTATCGCAAAGTTTTGCAGTAGCATAATCAACAACCGGCTTGCTTGTAAAAAATGTGCACAACATAGACCCCACCCTGGTATGATATGCAGGAATATTAGCATCCTTACACACTTTTTCTATGCCGTCCGCCAGTTGCCCTGTTCTTTCTTCCAAACCTTTATAAACAGCATTGTCTTTTAATATTTCCAAAGTAGCAATCCCCGCAGTCATTGCTACGGGATTACCTGATAAGGTACCAGCCTGATACACGGGCCCTACAGGAGAGATGCTATCCATAATTTCTTTTTTGCCGCCGTATGCGCCAACGGGAAGCCCGCCCCCTATAATCTTTCCCAGCGTAGTCAGATCAGGCGTTATGTTGTAAAGCGCCTGCACGCCGCCATGCGCAACCCTGAAACCGGTCATTACCTCATCGAAAATGAGTACGATACCATGTTTTTTCGTTATTTCCCGTAATCCTTCCAGATAATTTTTCGCCGGCAGAACGACTCCCATGTTTCCGGCGACTGCCTCCACAATAATACAGGCAATTTCATTACCTCTCCTGGAACAAACCTCATTTACCGCATCAATGTTATTGTAGGGAAGGGAAATGGTATGTTTTACAAAATCACCGGGAATCCCGGGACTGTTTGGCATACCTAACGTCGTGGCGCCGGAACCGGCCTGCACCAGCAAACTATCTACATGCCCATGGTAACAACCCTCAAACTTAATAACCGCATCGCGTTTTGTATGTCCCCTGGCAAGACGGATTGCACTCATAGTTGCTTCTGTGCCGGAATTCACCATCCTGATCTTTTCGATAGATGGCATCGCTTCCTTCACAAGTTTTGCCAGTTGGATTTCAAGTTCCGTTGGAGCGCCATAACTGGTGCCATTCGCAACCGCCTCGTTTACCCTTTTTACAATTCTCGGGTCAGCATGACCCAGGATTAAAGGTCCCCAGGAACCAACATAATCCACATACCTGTTGCCATCTATATCGGTAAGGCGGCATCCCGAACCGGACTTTATAAAGATAGGTGTGCCGCCAACTCCGCCAAAAGCCCTCACCGGGCTGTTTACTCCGCCCGGTATAACACTCTGCGCATCCAGAAATGCTTTTTTTGATTTCTCCGTAATTATCTTTGACATGTATAACCTAATCTTTGTATATAATATTATTTTTTATGATTTACCCTTAAATTTTTTAAGAGGGGAATCATAGCAAAACATTTTTTTTTTGTCAACTATTATTGCGTATAACCAATGAGAAAAATCATAAGTATCGCTGTTTTAATTTCCGGCAATGGTAAAACATTGCAAAATTTTATCGACTGCATAAAGTCTGGCTCGTTGCCTGCCAGGATTCAAATAGTCATCAGCAGCAATCCTGACGTAAAAGGGTTGGAACGGGCAAGGATAAATAGCATTCCTTTTGCAGTGGTTTCCCGTTCTTCATACAAAGACGTCAACTCGTTTAGCGAAGCAATTACCAAAAAACTGGAGGAATACCCTGTCGACCTGATTACCCTTGCGGGTTTTATGCATTTATATAAAATTCCGGACAAATATTCCGGCAGGGTAATGAATGTCCACCCCGGTCTCATTCCAGCTTTCTGCGGACATGGATATTACGGGCATAAAGTGCATGAGGCGGTCATCGGGTATGGCGCAAAAGTATCCGGGTGTACCGTACATTTTGCGGATAATGTGTATGATAACGGCCCCATTATCATTCAAAGGGCTGTGCCGGTATTTGATGACGACACACCGGACGTACTTGCAGAAAGGGTTTTTAAGGAGGAATGTATTGCATACCCTGAAGCAATCCGCTTATTCGCTGAAGGGAGAATAAAAACAGCAGGCAGAAAAGTTATTATTCTTAACCGTCATCAGGTGTCATTTTAACCAAAAAACCAAAAGGAGTCGAATAGCCATGGCAAAAACAACAGGGAACCCCATTGTTCTCTTTATCATGATTATGTTGCCAGCCCTTTTTTGCTTTTCAACATATGGATTTGAAGTGAGTACCACGAACAACGGAAGGGAAATAAAATGGAAAAAGGATACGGTAACGTATCTTATCAATACAACAGACGGCCCTTCCGGTAGCCTTGACGCTATATTGGCAGCAATGCAGACCTGGACAGACGTTGACACATCTACCTTTACCTTCGTTGACGGCGGAACAACCTCAAAAAGCAATCACGGCGAAGCGGACGGCGTTAATATTATTGATTTTGGGGTTATTAACGACGAAGGTGTATTGGGACAAAACAGTTTTTGGTTTTATTCATCCGGAGAGATGTTTGACAGCGATATACGTTTCAACACCAATGAGAAATGGAGCACCGATGGTTCTCCAAACAAATTTGATGTGCAGAATGTGGGTACGCATGAACTCGGCCATTCCCTCAGTTTGGCGGATCTCTATCGCAATACGGATTCGGAAAAGACGATGTATGGCTACGGTTTCGCCGGCGATATCCGCCAAAGGACATTGCACCAGGACGACATGGACGGCATTACCTACTTGTATCCCTCTACGAAAAACAGCAGCATCTCCGGCACGACAATTGACACGGAAGGGACATTACTGGAAGATGTAAAATTAAGGCTGAAAAAGGGAAGCAAAACAAAAAAGAAAACAAAATCAGACGAAAACGGTTACTTTGAATTTACCAATTTAAAAGACGGTTCATACAAAATTATCGCAAGGAAAAGCGGCTATAAAAAATCAAAGACAGCGGTAGAACTTGGCGAAACGGAAGAGAAAGAAATTGAAATCATAATGGAAGAA
>MHYI01000124.1:0-3223 GCA_001828295.1 Planctomycetes bacterium RBG_16_41_13
TAAGTGCCGGCATATAAGCCTGAACTATGGGCAGTTAATACCCCTGGAGCAGGAATAAAGGTTGCAATATTAACCCAGCTTCCATAACTGCCACCGCTGTCGCTTGCATATATTTGTGAGGCGCCGGTAGCGTCGCTGATGATCGCATAAATATCATTTTCATAGCCGGAGACACGGTTTGCTTCAATCTCAGAACACTTGCCGGTGATATCGGGATAAGTGACCGCTTCCCATGAAGAAGAAGTACTCGTATTCCATTTGTATACCCCTTTGATGCTATCAATACCAATAAGAATTTCCGTTGTGCCTGAATTATCATATGATGTAATATCCTGTACCTGAGCGCCATAGATGCCCATGTTTACTTTTTCCACACCGGCAGCAAAGGCAAAATGGGTACATGTAATTAAGACAAATAAAAAAGAAACTCCGAACGTAGACATACATTTTTTCATAATTTTTTTCTCCTTTTTTTTATGAATAATCGGGTTTGTATTTCTGTCTGTAGTATAATTTCAATTGATTCTGCATTGACTGCAAATGCATGGCGCTCAGCTTAGGCCGCTGCGTTTTCTTATCCACCAATCAAAGGACACGATTGATATAATGATCACAAAAACGTATCCTTTATCCCAAAGCGAAATTTGTTTTTTGCCGACAAGTTTTGTAATGGGCGGATTTTCTATGGAAATTTTTCCCCTGATATCCTTTTGGGGCAAATTGAAATATTTTCCCCCGGAAACCTCCGCCAATTTCATAAGCAGTTCCCTTTGGATCGAAGTGTCCTTAAATTCTTTATCCGTTTTCATAATATTAAACACGGTATGTTCCTGTCCGATCTCCCCGCTGTCGTTTTTTGCAATTGTTTTGATAATATAAAACCCTTCCTCTTCGTATTTAAAATTAAAGGTATATTGTCCGTCGCTCCCGGTTATTCCTTTGTTAATGAAAATACTTTTGCCGGTAAATTCGTTTGTGACGTCTATCTCTAACTGCACCCCCTCCCATGGCTGGTAGCTTTTTTCCAAAACCTTTATATTTACTTGTACTTCTTCCTGCGGAAGGAACGTGTCCTTGTTTATCGTTATGTGGATTGGATTGAACAGGGGGTCTTTAATAAGCCATTTGATGGTATTTTGCCAGAATTTCATATAATGCCGGTTGCTGCCCCCTCTCCCCACTGAGAGAAAATTCCATCGCCAAAGGGAATCGGTAGTAATAGCCATGCATCTTCCCTGCCCGGCATCACGAACAGCAATAAGGGGAGGCTCTCCCTGTGATGGATATGTTGCCAATACTACAGCGTCAGTCTTTGGTCGTGTTGTAATGTTACAGCCGTCAAGTTCGGGGAGATTTTTCCATATGGAGAGGTTTCTGTCGTTATTTATATCAAGGGTTGTCACTGGGTGGAGTTGTCCGTTTTCTGTAAGAGTTGCGCGTAATCCGGATGTTTCCGTAAGGTCTTTTCCGGACGTAAGGTAAACCGGCAAAATCTCTTCAATAGCGGTGCCGTCATACCCCCCCTGTGTAAAAGACAAATCCCCCCCAATCATGAGAAAGCCGCCGCCGTGGTCCTTTACGAATGTTTCAATGTTGCTTAGATAGTAAGAAAACCGGTAGATCGGGGAATCGTAAGGGCGGTAGTCAAAGTTTTGAAATATCACCAGGTCGAAACTGTTAAGTACCTCTGTGAAGAGTTCATCAACGGGGAAGGGAATAAGGCTGAGTTCGTCATTGCTTGCGTTGGAAATATCATTCGGGGTTCGCAGTATAAAAAAAGAAACCAGGTCAATGTTGGGATCGTTCTTCAGTGCTTGCCGCAAAAAACGTTCATCCCATGAGGGCCTTCCGCAAACATGCATTACCCTTATCTTGTCACGCACTATCTTAACGAGAAAGCTTACCTGATTGTTTTCCGTAATTGCTTCCTTCGGCTGAACGGGAATCGATACGGTATAAAGAAAGGTTCCTGTTTTATAGGGAGTAAATGAGAGGGTAACGTTGTATTCACCTTCTTCATTGGCGGTGATGACCTTTGTGGAGATGATGTCGTTTCCTTCTTTAAGCGTAACGGGGAGTTTCAGGTTGTTGTATCCCATCACCTTTACTGTGACGTCTACCTTCCATGGATTTCGCGCAAAAGTAAATGTATTGTAGAAAATGCTGCTTATGGCAATATCTCTTGCATCCATATTCTCTGCGGGTGCAAAGGTAAAAAAGGGGGTGGAAAATTCTCTTGCCATGCCAGAAATAACCTCCGAAGTATTTACATTCGCCGGGCGTTCCACCGTGTCTTTCCCGTCGGAAAAAAGGAAAAACGCCTTCACATTATCGTCTTTGTAACGTTGTTGTAAATATTTCAGGGTTTGCGCAAAATCGGTATCTTCTCCGCCGGGCTTAATGCCTGCCTTAATATCTTTATAAGAGGTTTCCGTTGGGATATCGGAAAAAGTGAAGAAATTTACGTCAAAAGAACTTTGCAGTTCCTTGAAAAAGGCATCATTATCCGTAAAAAAATTATCAAGCAACTGTGATCGGGTAACCGTAGTATCTCCGCATTTAAGAGACATGCTTTTCGAAGCGTCGAGAAGGCAAACCACCTTGTTTTTCAGCTTCAATACCTCTTTTTGCTCCAGGTGTGGTTGGAAAAGTAGAAGGACGATCAGCAGGGTTCCTGCCAGCCGTAAAGAAAATAAGAGTATGCGTCGGGAAACAGGCCGGATATTTTTGATGCTCGACCATGAAAAAAAGAGAATCGCGATTGTGATGATAAATACAATCGCACGGAGGCCAAAACCTTCAAGCCCTGTAAAAGTGAGGTTCCATTGAGTAACATTTTCCATGCGCGTTATTATACTATCAATTCTCTTTTATTGTAAAATGTTTTCGATGCTAAAACCGAAAAACCGCAGAGGCGCAGAGGCGCGGAGAAAACTAAAAAGTTGAGGAATCGCCTAAGCTGGCAAAGCCAGAACCAAACAAGCACGAAATAAAAAATACGAAACTGGCTCATGGCTCATGGCAATCTGGCTATCAGCTATCAGCTATCGGCTATCAACAGGTTGCTCCTACGGAGCTTATAGGGCATACGTTTTTCAAAAGACTAAAGTGTTACAATTAATCCGTAATTTTAACTTAGCGCTTATGCCCCATACCCCCCTTTCCCATTTCTTTTTTTAATACCCTGTCAAAGGGTGCACCAACCTCAATGGTATATCCGCAA
>MHYI01000124.1:3354-3828 GCA_001828295.1 Planctomycetes bacterium RBG_16_41_13
TTGTCTTTCCCTATAATTTCAAAACGGCTGAATTCCGGATATTCATTCGTAAGATCTTCGAATTGCCTGCGGGAAGATATCCATTTCCCTTTCAGTTCCAGAGATACATTTTTGCAGCAATTCCCGCATTGACGACAACTGCCGGAGATAATAATATGTTGCCCCTTTAGCCGTAGTTTTATGTATCGTATAAATCTTATAAGATAGAGAAGGGTAAACATTGCGCCATTTATGATCAATAAGTAGTCCCGGTTAATCCCTTGGAATATTCTTAAGTTTCGCAAGAAAAGACTCCGCTACGCTCCTGGATTTGATCAGGACGGAGGCCTCGTGGTTTTTATTCAAGGCGCTGTACGTCCAGTTTGTACTACCAAGAATGGTGACGTAATTATCGATAACCAGTATTTTGCTATGAGTGATATTTTTAATACTGTCGTAAAAAACAGGAACACCCTTTTCTTTGAGAAACTCGTA
>MHYI01000124.1:3884-4047 GCA_001828295.1 Planctomycetes bacterium RBG_16_41_13
CGATGTTTTTTTCAAAGATTACCGTTACGGCCACGCCTCGTTTATGCGCGTCGACAAGACCATCCAGCAGTTGATATTCCTTGCTTTTCGGGTATTTCGGGTTGATGTTTGCAGAGTACATAACGCAAAAAATGGAGTTTTTGGCGTCTTTCATTGCCCTGTG
>MHYI01000124.1:4313-12311 GCA_001828295.1 Planctomycetes bacterium RBG_16_41_13
TGCCAAAAACAACCGGCTGCTCAATCCTTTCTATCTGTACCGGCACAATGGAATTTTTCAGTGTATCAGGGCCATCGAAGAGCACCTTTATATATCTCTCGGTATATCCACATAATTTATTCGTCTTCGCATCTCTTTCCCATTCAACAAGTACCTCGCCAATACGATTAAGAAACTGTTTTTTGTAAGCATATGCCAGCGTGTTGGCATGCGCCTTCAGCAGGTCTTTCCTTTGTGTGATAATCGGTGAAGCACAGTGGTTTTGCATGCTTGCGGCAGGCGTCCCTTTTCTTATGCTAAACGGGAATATATGCATGCGGCTGTAGCCGGCTTTCGTGCAAAAATCAACGGTATTTTGAAATTGCCCTTCTGTTTCCCCCGGGAAACCGACCATGACATCTGTAGTAATGGCGGGTAATTCGATATTTGAGCGAATAGTGTCCAGAATGTCCCAATAGTAAGCGGCAGTGTATTTCCGGTTCATTCTTTTGAGAATCAGGTCATCGCCGCTTTGTAGTGGAATGTGAAAGTGGGGGCATATGGTTTTTCTCTCTGCAATGAGGTGTATGAGTTCCAGCGAAATTTCGTTTACTTCAATAGAACTTAACCGAATCCTTCCCAAACCGGAAAATTCGCTCAATTTTTCAAGAATTTTTATAAGTGAAATGCCGTCAGACATTTCTTTGCCATAGGCGCCAAGGTGAATTCCCGTGAGTACGATTTCTTTGTAGCCATTCTGGATAAGGCGTTTTGCTTCGTCATGAATATCCTGCCATTTCCTGCTCTTGATAGCGCCGCGCACATAGGGAATAATGCAATATGAGCAGTACATGTCACATCCGTCTTCTATTTTCAGAAATGCCCGGGTATGCCCATGAAAACGGCTGATCTTCAGGTGATAAATCGAATCTTTTTGAAATACATTGTTTTGTAAAAGGTATGGTGGTAAGGGAGTGGTTTGCGGAGTGCAAGGTTCCTCGTTTCCTGTAATGATTTCTGCCAGGGAGGATTCATCTGCCTTTGTGATGACATGGCTAACGCCGTCGATTTTTTTTATTGCCCCGGCGTCTGATTCCGCATAACAGCCGGTGACGACAATGGAGGATTTCGGGCTTTTCTTCTTCAGGCGTTTTATATAATTACGGGATTTTTCATCGCTCGCGGAAGTTACCGTGCATGTGTTGATTACATAAACATCTGCCGCCATTTCAGGGGATATTTCCCTGAAACCCTTTGCGATAAGGGATTCCCGAAGCGCTTGTGTTTCATACTGATTTACCTTGCAGCCAAGGGTGATAAAAGCACACGTCTTTGAATGGTTTGCAATCATGTAACGTTGGTTTCCCGGTATAAATGCAGCGCGAAAAACCTCTCCCTTCCTTGCATTAATTTATTGACCAATTAAACACTGGCGATAATACAAAACCGGAGGAAGAAAGAGATAAACACATTCGTGGGTCGACGGAACGCATGAATATTTTCGATGCTATCCTGAGAAAATCGGAATAACATATTTTTATTTCAATTTTCGTACCTTGTGTTTCGTATTTCGTGCTTGTTTGGTAGCAGCCCATAAGGCTGCATATCTAACTGATGTCAATATGATTAATCCCTCTTTATGAGACCGCCTATTATTTCTTCTAAAACACTTCGCAATTCAGGAACACCAGATTGAAGGATAGACTCTCCTGTATGTTTATGATTTCTAAAACTCTGGATAGGTCTATGGACAGCATTGTCATATCGGAATATAAGACTTCCATTATTATCTTGATAATGAAATGAATATGAAAGTTTGTCAGTATTATATCTTAAGTCAAGATATTCCGTAACATATAGCTTTGATTCATCACTGAATGTGACGGCGGCTTTTATTCGCCCAATTTTTTCAGCTCTGACATCTATATCCAGTTCAGATGATATAATTAATCAGGTTTTAGAATATTCATCAATGGTCTTTGTAAGCTCAGATAAATATTCAGTTAGCAACATATTCTATATCTTTTAATTTTTCTATTTCTTCAAGGATTCTATCTCTAATCTTCAATTCGCCTGACCACATGATATATTCATCGTCACCACCTGTTAGATCCTCTGATGTATATTCTTTTACAAACATTTCTGAAAATGTCCTGTATTTTTCTTCAAATTTCTTTATTTCTTTGTTGGTCCTATTTAAGCCAATCTCTAGCCTCTTAATCTCCGAAGAAATCGCTAACTTGATAATATCTGTAACATCTTCCCTCTCTCATATAATTTTTACTTTGATCATTTAATCACTCTCCCTTTGAAACATTTCACCTGTTAGAATCCGTTTTTTTAGGCTTAAACGCAGGCTATATTTATAGCATAAACAGGGGTAAATGCAAATGAAGTTACTAAGGACATCGTTCGCACTGCCCATGCTTAGGCCCATACGCATCAACCTGGCTTGACGCTTAGTACCTTAACAGTAATTTTTTTGTATTTTTTGACAAAATATTTAATGGTGAAATTGATTAATTGTAAGCTTGTGACGATTTTTTTAATCGGCGCCATCTGTGGTTCCGCTTTCATATTTGGCGTTTCGTGCTTGTTTGGCTGTTGGCTTGTCCAGCTTAGGTGTGATAATCGGCATTGATAGAGACGTATTCTTTTGATAAATCGCACGTCCAGATTGTATCCGAGTAATCTCCGGTTCCTATTTGCAGTTGGATAAAAATATCACGCGCTTGCATAGAAGTTTTTAGGGCTGCATAATCAAAGGACGCGGGCATTCCCTTTTCATACACGAGTACATCATTGATATGAAGCGTAGTATTTGCTTCGTCAAGCTCAACCCCGGCATATCCGGCGGCAGAAACGATACGCCCCCAGTTTGGGTCGCTTCCGTGCATTGCCGTTTTTACGAGAGGGGAATCTGCAATTGATCGGGCAATTTTTGTTGCGTCATCAATAGATTTTGTGCCAGTTACAGATATCTGGATACATTTTGTTGCTCCTTCTCCATCCATAACAATGGCTTTTGCAAGATATCTGGTGACGAAGTCTAATCCTTCCT
Source organism: Planctomycetes bacterium RBG_16_41_13 (assembly GCA_001828295.1). The sequence continues at coordinate 7,354 of MHYI01000124.1, forward strand.
GAAATAGTGATAATTCAGTACCGGAGTTGGTTATTTCGGTTCCCGAAGCACCGTTGGCAATAATAGCGATGGTATCATTTGTGCTCATATGTCCGTCAATCGTGATACGGTTAAAGGATTGATCTGCTGATTTATTAAGGCATGTATGCAAAAGGTCTGCTGAAATTTTGGCATCGGTCGTTAAGAAACATAGCATTGTGGCAAGGTTTGGTGAGATCATGCCAGCCCCCTTGCTGATTCCTCCAAGGAACATTTCTTTTCCTTGTGTTTTTATTTTAATCGCAATGCTTTTGGGTCTTGTGTCCGTAGTCATAATCGCCTGTGTGATTGATCTTCCATGTGCAGGGGTGTTGCCTAAAGAGGAGGATGCCTGCTGAATACCTGCGGAAATTTTATCCATTGGCAAGTGTTTGCCTATGATGCCCGTGGAAGATACTAAAATTTCTTCCGGAGGAATTGCAAGGAGTTTTGACGTTATCAATGCCATCTCTTCAGCATCTTTGTAACCACGTTCCCCTGTGCATGCATTAGCATTGCCGCTGTTTACCACTACTGCGCGAAGTTTTCCGCCCCGGATATTTTTTCTCCCCAGCAGTACAGGCGCAGCACATATCTTGTTTGTTGTGAAAAGAGCCGCTCCCGTTGCAGGGATTTTTGAGAAAATTATGCCCAGGTCAAGACTCTCCTTTGCGGTTTTTATTCCGCAATAAGTTCCTGAAGCCTGAAACTCTTTTGGTGTGACTATGCTCCCTGAAGGAAGTTCTTGTAAGTATTCGGTTACGTGTTTTTTCATGTATTAGGGGAACGTTTTATTGCCTGAAGGTTGAAGTATATTTTCAACGTAATATACGGGAAAAATTCCTTATAAAATAAACACTGCGGCAGCTACGACGGTTGTCCATAAACCGTGCTTATCTCCTCTGGCCGCCTGAGTAATATTCCTTGTCTTTACAATCTTCCCACTCATCCGGTAAATTTCTTTGCGCTCATCGTAGTTTTTCTCAGGGTCAAATTCGATACCCAGGGTGCTTGCTAACATGGTAGCCGCAAGGTCTTCAGCATAATCGCCGGATTTTTCCTCTGTTTCTCCGAAGGCATGATGTTCGCTCAGATATCCATAACCTACGGTTGAAGGTATGGCCATACCGACGGAAGCGGTTATCATCCTGTTTGGTTCGCAGGTAGAATTTTCGCTCATTACACAGAAAACAACCTGCCCCGCCTTTAGCATGGGAACTCCCTGTGGTTTGGAGATTATCTTGCAATTTGGCGGACATATACTGGATACGCGCACCAAATTACATTTTTCTATACCCGCTTTTCTTAAGGCAAGTTCAAAGGATTGCAATTTGTCTTTATGTTTTCCGACGCCTTTTGTAAAGAATACCATCTTTGGTATCATCATAACTATAATTCCTTCGAGAATGGCTGATTGTGTAAGGTTTATAAAATGAAAAGAATTCGGGTAGTGAAACAAATTTCAGTATGAAAAGCAACAGAATTATCACAAATAAAACAGGTAGGTTTTTTGTGGCGTAACTACTAGCGCTGCCAGCTTATATCTATTAATTTCCGGAGCGATTCTTTCGCACTCCCTTCATCGATAGACCGACCGGCGATGTCTATTCCCTCTTCGAAGGTTTTTGCCTTTCCTCCGGCGATGATTGCGGCTGCGGCATTCATAAGGACAATGTCTCTTTTAGGGCTGCGGACACCGTCTAATATCTCTTTCATTGCCAGCGCACTCTCTTCCGGTGAATTTACCATAAGATCTGAAAGGCTGGATTTTTTTATTCCAAAATCCTGAGGTTCTATATAGTAGTTTTTTATTGCGCCATCAGCAAGTTCGCAGATTTTTGTTTTTCCTGTGACGGTGATTTCGTCCAGGCCATCAAGTCCGTGTACAACAAAAGCATGTTTATCGCCTAACCGCTTTAGGGTTTCCGCAATGATAAAGGTCAGGTGTTCATTATATACCCCCAGAATACGGTGAACAGCGCCCGCGGGATTTGCGAGAGGCCCAATAAGATTAAATATTGTCCGTATCCCTATCTCTTTTCTTGGTTTGCCTGCATGTTTCATTGCCTGGTGTAAAAGAGGCGCAAAGAGAAATCCAACATTCGCAGCCTCAATACACTTCTCTACTGTTTTTGCATCTGCCTCGATATTAACACCCAACCGCTGCAAAACATCCGCACTGCCACAATTACCTGAAACCGCTTTGTTCCCGTGTTTTGCGACTTTTATGCCCGCTCCTGCTATAACAAATGCCGCAGCGGTAGAAATATTGAATGTATTTTTTGCGTCGCCGCCTGTTCCGCAGGTGTCAACAATTATCCCTGCACCGGCGTTTATCTTTAAGGCTTTTTGTCGTATCGCCAGTACACACCCTGTTATTTCATCAACGGTTTCACCTTTCATGCATAAGGCAGTTAAAAACGAGGCGATTTGAGCCTCTGTCGCATGCCCTTCCATAATTTGTGTCATAGCGGCAAAGCTTTCTTCCTGGCTCAAATTCCTTCTATTTATTAGTTTGTAAATTATTTCCTTGTCAAACATGGTATTAAACATCCAAAAGAGTCAAGGTCTGTTTTCTCTTCTTTTACGAAACAGACATATTAGATTTACGATTTACGATTTACGATTTACGATTTGGGATTTGGGATTTGGGATTTTAAATCGTACCTCGTAAATCGTACCTTGTACTTCGTAACAGCCCAATTTCCGGGTGACTGCCCTACATGGCCTTTTTTACGAAACAGACATAGATTTTGATCAATATTTGCCGTTCAGGTCAATTTTTTACTTGACGAAAAATGGCATAAGTTTTACAATCATCCTTTAATTTTTACAGACCAAATATTATAGAAAGGCTTTAAGGAGATTTATGGCAAAAATATTAATTACATCCGATGAAAACATAAGAGATGCCCTTCGAAGGTTTAAGAAAATGTGCGATAAAGAAGGTATTATTAATCAGTCAAAACGCATTGCGTATTTTGAAAAACCTTCGGAGAAAAAACGTCGCGAAGAAAGCCGTCGTATAAAAAATATTAAAAGGGCTCAAAAGCTGGGCATTACAGGACAAACAGTGGTTGCACGCACAAGCTTTACCCGATCGGGCAGAAATAATTAACGGACACCTCATTTACAGAGGTGTTTTCCATGGTATTTTTGGTGCGTCGCCCCATAAAAGCTCGAGGTCATAAAAGTGACGCATTTCCTGGCAAAAAAGGTGAAGCACCACATCTCCATAATCGATTAGTACCCATTTCGCCTCGACATATCCCTCTATGCCGCTACGATAAATCCCATACTCTTTCATTTTTAGTTCAACTTCATCTGCAATACCCTGCAACTGACGGCTGTTCATTCCGCTGCAAATAACGAAGAAATCGGCAATAAAGGTTACATCTTTTACCTCCAATATTACTATTTCTTCCGCTTTTTTATCATCTGCAATTCTGGCAAATATAATTGCCTTTTCTTTAGGATCTAACGTTTTTTCTCTCCTTAAAACATAAAGTTTTTTTATTGAGTTTCCAAAGTATCTTCGAAACCCGGATTATAGTGTGCTGAGGATTCGACATCCGCAATGTTGCTCCCGCAATAGAAACAAAACTTTGCGTATTTAGGATTTACGGATGCACAATCATCGCACCTGTAATACAAAAGCGTTCCGCATAAAATACAAAAATTTGCGCCTTTTGCATGATGATCAAACTGGCAATGAGAATTAGGGCATATTTTGCACTCTGCTTCCGCGTAGCTATTATTCGCCATAATTTTACCTCCTCTCTTTAAACGACGGCAATTTTGTAAAGGGTTGTTGCGGTTAAAAAAATACCACTATCTGCCACGGTTAAAACGCGGGTGTCTTTTAACTTGCCTGTTACAAGCGACCTGCAGAATACTCATAACAAAGCAACAGAATGAAAGAAACGACGCCTCCCTCCGGACAAATTGATTTATATAAGCATGGCGCTGAATGTTTCAATTCAACGCCATGCTTTAGTTACCGCTAATTAAGGTGTAAAAAAACGCTGATTTGTTCCGAATATTTAAGAGTGATTCCAGCAAAGACGACTGATACTACGGACATCAGCTTTAATAAAATATTTAACGACGGGCCCGAAGTATCTTTGAACGGATCTCCTACCGTATCTCCTACCACGGCTGCTTTATGCGCATCGGAGCCTTTCCCGCCGAATGCACCGCTTTCGATATATTTTTTTGCGTTATCCCATGCGCCGCCGGCGTTTGCCATGAAAACTGCCAGCAGAAATCCGGTCGTTAAGCTTCCTGCCAGGAGACCCACAATGCCAGCTACCCCCAGTATTAAACCTGTTGCAATTGGCGTCAGAAGCGCAAGGACAGACGGAAGTATCATTTCCCGCTGAGCTCCCTTTGTGCTTATGGCGACGCATGCGGCGTAATCCGGAGGGTTTGTCCCCTCCATGATACCGGGAATCTCCCGGAATTGCCTCCTTACCTCTTCCACCATATTGCCCGCGGCGCGCCCTACAGCCTTCATTGTCAATGCACAAAAGACAAAGGAGATTAACCCCCCCATAAATAAACCGATCAACACCTTTGGATTAATCAAGGTAATATTCATAGATGCCATAAGGTCGGCTAAAGTTGCTTTTGCTATGTCAATGTTTATGCCGGCAACCTGTATGACATGTGTTCCTGCACGCTCCAATCCTAATTTTACCTGCTCTACAAATGACGCAATCAATGCCATTGCGGTTAAGGCGGCCGACCCAATCGCAAACCCTTTCCCTGTGGCAGCCGTTGTGTTTCCCAAGGCATCCAGTGCGTCTGTTCTTTCTCTGACGTACGGCTCAAGCCCGCTCATCTCCGCGTTGCCGCCTGCATTATCTGCAATTGGCCCATAGGCATCAGTGGCAAGAGTAATGCCTAGCGTGGAAAGCATGCTTACTGCGGCAATGGCA
>MHYI01000124.1:12338-16520 GCA_001828295.1 Planctomycetes bacterium RBG_16_41_13
GCGAAACCACCGGCAAAGCCAAAGCTTAATAAAATTGCAACCGATATTGTTACCACAGGAATAATAGTAGATTTCATGCCAGTCGCAATGCCATCGATGATAACCGTCGCAGGGCCTGTTTTCGCATGCCCCGCTATGCCTTTTGTTGGTGAATAATTTGACGAGGTATAATATTCCGTACCTTTGCCAATAATTATACCGGCAATTAATCCGGTAAAAATGGAACCCCAGACACCGAAGTTTTGGGGCAGCATAAATTTAATAACGATTGCCGATGTTATCAGTATCAGAATCGAACTTATGTTAACTCCCTTCCCCAATGCTTTCAAAAGCTCCTTTTGCGTCGCTTCTTCTTTTGTCTTCACCATATATATGCCTATAATGGAGAGAATAATACCTACTCCCGCCAATATCATGGGAACAACCATGCCGGCGATGCCTAAACCAGCGGTTATCGCCAATGCAGCGCATGCCAGCATTGAATTGTAATATGATTCATACAAATCAGCTCCCATGCCTGCCACATCGCCAACATTGTCGCCGACATTGTCAGCGATAGTCGCAGGATTTCTCGGATCATCTTCAGGAATGCCAGCCTCTATCTTACCTACCAGATCGGCTCCTACATCTGCGGCTTTGGTGAATATTCCACCGCCAACCCTGGCAAATAATGCCTGAGAGCTTGCGCCTATGCCAAAACACGGCAGCATCATTGCCATATCCAGCAAGGTAAAATTGGTAAATTTGCGAAACACAAAAAACCACAAGGAAATATCCAGAAGCCCCATTCCCACAACTACAAGCCCCATCACCGCGCCGCTTCTAAAAGCAATCTGTAGTCCCTGGTTTAACGATTTCCTTGCGCCTTCTGCGGTTCTTGCACTGGCATTTGTTGCTGTTTTCATTCCCAAAAATCCGGCAAATCCTGATAAAAAAGCGCTGGAGAGGAATGCAAAAGGCACCACTGTCGATTGGAGTTTTAATCCGTAGGAGATAAAAAGAAGTACGAGAAATGCACCGACAATAAAGATGCCGATTATCTTGTATTGTTGTTTTAGATATGCATAAGCACCTTCCCGTACGTGCTTTGCAATAGAAATCATCTTTTCGTTGCCTTCCGGAAACTTCATGACGCCTCTATAAAATTTCATTGCGAAGAAAAGACCGCATATTGCTCCAAGTGGGGCAATCCACCAAAGTATTGGTATTGAGCGAGAACTATCTTCTGATGTGCTTTTAGTTGACATTAGCGGGTGCTCTGCCCGGGTCGCTTCTCCGATGTCAAACGCAGGCATCTCCGTGCTTACCTTTGCGGCTGTTTGAGCCTGGGCATTGTGAGAAAAAATATCGGACTTTACTGCCCCAAAGATAAAAATGGTCAACATCAAAAGTATCATTGTGATACTCACACGGTTGACTTTAAACATAAGATTAAAAATACGTAAAAAATTATTCATCGACTTACATCATTCTCCTTTCTACCAATCATTTCTTTAATTTAAAAATTTAACGAAGCAAGGTATTACAACACATTCACGAAAAGGTTTATTTCTCCCAGTCTTGCAAAACGGAATTGTCGGCTTTATTTATTGTGTCGCACAAAACCATTTTTTTCTCTTCCAGTTTTTTGATAAACGTTCTTACCTCTACCAGCGCATCTTCAGGATATTTTTCGTCATATTCTTTCCATTCCTTTATAGCGGTTTCAACATACTCAAGGGCATTGCCAAAATTCCCTTCTTCTTCTGCGCATAGCGCCGCTTTCCACAAGGTATGGCAAATGGTTCTTTCTATCGCAGCGATATTTCTCAGCTTTGGCGCGTTTACAACAGATTTTCTCATCCAGAAAAGGGCGGCTTCGTAATTGTCCCCCCCTTCTTCTTTTTTCAATTGTTCCCTATTAAATGTTGCATATTTAAAGTACCGTTGATCAAACAAATGTGCGTACATAAACCCTAATTCAAAAAAAAGATCGCCGCTCCCGGGATTTTTCAACGCCCCCTTCTTTGCGAAATGTAATCCTGCACTGACCCATTTCCATTTGTTTTGCGGCGAATCCCATTCATGGGCGATATTATATGCCATATTCCAAGCCTGAAAGATCCAAACCGCAGGGAAATCAGGCTGTAGTTTAGATAGGAGATTGTTAATAGTCAACAATTCATAATATTTTTTCTCCTCATGCCTGGCGAGCGCCCTTACCCACAAAAGGTCAACGACAATACCACGAAACCCACCGGACAAAAGCAAAGGGATTGTTTCGGCAGGAGAATAATTCACTGGCGTTGCTGTTGAATTATTCCGGTAAGAAATTACACCTATATTGACAAAAAAGATGATGCATAGCAGTGCATATAAAAATAAGCGCCTTTTCCGCAGCATTCCGTACTTAAAAGAATTCTCTCTTTTTTAATAGTATGCAAGAAATAAGAGTACAAATGAGTACGTATATTACCGTATATTGCACAGAGAATCCAATGGTTTCTAAAGGGATATTTATACCCTTTAAAAGATATGCCAGGCTGTCAAATCTTTTAAAATCAGGCAAAATAAACGAAACCCATTCTAAGGGTTTTTTAGAGAAATACTCCATATATATCATAAAGATATTTGGTTTTTCTATCATTCCCGGGAATGCGTGTTCATGTGCGCCGGAATGATGCAATAATAATGAAAAGTCTTTTATGAAATCCAGTAAATGTCCGCATAGGAAAACAGTAAATGCCAATAAAATGCTGACCGGCGCGGAGAGATATGCAGAACCCATTACGGCAACAGCGATTATCAGCAAAAATTTTAAAAAGGTTATGACTATTGCCTTCGCATAGTTGAATACAAATCCTTTTTGCAGGGAAAAGACCTTCACATTGTCTTGTGTAGCGCCAATATAATCAGTATCAAGAACCGGGGAAGCGGTTATTTTAATGCTGTTGTGTGTTTTTATGATTTCCGGGTTTATGCTGATCGTTAATATTTCGTCTGCCTTTGCAGAAAAAACCTCTGTCTTGTTTTCTTCTGAGTGAATGCCTTCGATTCCAATTGCAAGCGGGATCGTATCTGCAATATCCCTGCTGCTATCCAATTTAAGATGGAGTTCCACTTCAAAGGGAAGGGTTTTTTTTGCTTTTTCGTGCAAATTGGGAAAGTTCCATACGGCGACACCTTCTCCCCCACCCATGATCCAGCGAATCCCTTCTTTTTCATGATGCACCTTCCCCTGAATATGAAAATGCTGAGCATTAAATTCTTTACGGGCTTTGAACAATCCTTTTTGTTCCGATAGCCGGTGAGAGGAGGCACAAAAAACAAACACAATATTGACAAAACCCAATACGGTCAGGATAAAAGCCGCTAACAATGAAAAACCAAGTGTTTTGCCGGCAACAAATTTAAAAGGAGAAACAGGTTTTGAAAGAACACTAAAAATAGTTTTTTTTTCAATATCGTACGGTAACGAGATCGCGGAGAAGAGGATTATTCCGGTTATGCACAAAACCGTCACTACCTGAAAAAACAATATCAGCATTATTTTTGGCAGTGCGTCGGGTTCATTTGTCGATGAAATTAACGGCGATATTGCCAAAATAATGGCGCCTGAGCCAATTAATATGTGAGGTATTTTTTTTCTAATCGCCTCTCGTAATGTATGAGTGGCAAGGGTTAGTATCATTAGTCCGAATGAGAAAATACGTAACATTTTAGCTTTTTGAAAAAACACCGCGCAAAGCTCCGTTAGCGCCTTTTTGAGAATTAATATTCAATATTCAATATTCAATATTCAATGCTCAATATTCAATGTAAAAGAATAGAGGCAAATGAGCAACAATTTGAGAATTGAACATTGAGAATTGAATATTGAACATTTTTCCCTGTCTGTGGAATTTGGGAAAGAGCATTTTGCTTTTTCAAAAGACTAAAGTGTTACGAAAATACTCTAATTGTGCTGCTGTATGATGTCAACAAACAGTTCCTCCAATGTTGAACGATGAGGATGCATCGAAAGTACTTCGCCGTTTTTCTCCTCTATAAATTTTTTTACCGATTCTAAATCGCTGTCAGATAGGTTTTTGACCAGAAACTCCATTACTTCGTTTCGGCAAAGCAATTCCTTCACGCTGCCTGCCACTTGCAAAACACCTTTATTAAGAATCGCGATTCTGCTGCAAATACTTTGCACGTCTG
>MHYI01000124.1:16543-16886 GCA_001828295.1 Planctomycetes bacterium RBG_16_41_13
ACGGTTTTGCCCTGTTGGTTAAATTCACGTATCAGTTCTTTTATTTCCCGGCGGCCTAAGGGGTCAAGCCCGCTGGTAGGCTCGTCCAGTATAATCAATTCCGGGTCATTTATTATCGCCTGCGCAATGCCGATTCTCCTCAGCATCCCTTTTGAGTATTTACTCAAAAGGCGCTTTCGGTAAGGGTTTAGCCCCACAAGGTGAATTAATTTATCGATCCTTTCCTTTCTTTCTTTTCGGGAAAGATTGAAAAGTTTTCCATAAAAATCCAGGATCTCTTCCGCATTCAAAAATGTATATAAATAGGATTCTTCTGGTAGAAAACCGATCTTATTTTTGGTTT
>MHYI01000124.1:16910-17282 GCA_001828295.1 Planctomycetes bacterium RBG_16_41_13
ATAACCATGACCTGCCGCTGGTGGGGTGAAGAAATCCAAGGAGTAATTTAACGGTAGTAGTCTTTCCAGATCCATTGGGACCTAAAAGCCCAAATATTTCTCCCTGTTTGATTTCAAGATTCAGATTTGTCAGGGCGGGAACACTTTTCCGTTTCCAAAAATCTTTGTAAACCTTCGTAAGGCCTTCTATTTTAACGGCAAAACTATCCACGCTGTTTTAATTTTTCCACACAATACCGGGCGTTATACATAATATAAGGTAATTACGGGGGTAATGGCCTTGAAGCGTAAATACTCTAATCAAATTCATTTAATTAGTCAAACAATATTTAAGTCAATAATTTCTGCAGGAAAAACACGATTTAACGATTC
>MHYI01000124.1:17358-18048 GCA_001828295.1 Planctomycetes bacterium RBG_16_41_13
ATATTATATTTTATAATTATTGCAATATGTTCTTGTTTTACAATCTTTTGGCCTAAAAATACTCCTGGTAAAATGATGCACAATCATTTCAATTTATCTATCACCTTTTCATTTATTTTGTTCGTAGCCACTATTTTATCCCCTTCCCCCAACACGCTTTCTGCAATGGGTGACGCCTCAAAGTTTACCTTTGTACAGATTGAGTATTCCAACGGCAATTGGAACCCAAGGCCAAATACCGGCAACCGGCTCATGTGGGAGCTGATGAAGAGAACCAGCGTGGAAGCAAGCATTGGGACCAGATCCGTCAGACCCGGCGATAAAGAGTTATTTGAATATCCCTTTGCCTACATGTCGGGTGACCGTGAGTTTCCCCCTTTTAGTGATAGCGAAATTAATAATCTTAAGTTGTACCTTGAGTTCGGAGGAACCTTGCTCATTGACGACTGCATTGGAAAGGACAATTTCGGTTTCGATAAATCCATACAACGGGAAATTAAGCGGATATTTCCAAACAAATCGTTGGAGCCGCTGCCATTAGAACATACCATCTTTAAATCCTTTTATCTGCTGAACAGGGCATATGGCCGGATTATGGAAAAGACGTTTCTGGAAGGGATAACCCTTGGGAATCGTACCGTAATAATTTATTCACACAATGACCTCGGCGGCGCGTGGGCGAAAGACCCT
>MHYI01000125.1:0-5019 GCA_001828295.1 Planctomycetes bacterium RBG_16_41_13
TTTTTACGCTTTTAACCGATATGCCGACAATATCCGGATCAAATTCCGTTATATCGTGAATAATTTCCTGCCATATATAGTTTCCTTCATCGCTTAGACATTCCTTATATTTGTTATAACTATTTAAATAAACCTCCGTATTGATATAACGAAGACTATTATCATGCTCTGCATTGTATACTTTTGTTGCATATCCGTGCTCATGCAGCAACGTTGCAATAGAGGTTAGTCCTATCGGATACCACTCACACCGTTGTCCTATAAAACGTTCAAAAGGAGGCTCTATTAATAATATTTTCATTTTTCCCGCTCCATACAAATCTATTTTGGATTCTTCTACCTCTATATAACACTCTACTACTTTCATTGTCTGTTAGCAACTTGAACAATGAATTCAAATGTAACTCTAGCGCAACGCTTCCAGGTGTAATCATTCGCTATCTTATAGGCATAGGCAGCATTGGCCTTCTTTGCCCGAATAGCGGAAGAATCAATCAATTCCTTGAGCACATCGGCAAACTCCGGAGAAAACCTCTTAGAAACCTCCTCACTTAAAATAGTAGCATATACTTCAAAGCCTGATTTATTTGCTAACCATCTGAATAAAACATGTCCAAGCATACCCCCGGGCGCCCAAAATTAAAACCTTTTTCATAACTCTGCCTTTACTTAGTTTTTAATATTTGTTCATAAAATTTTAAATATTTTTTTATTATGATATCCCACAGAAAATTTTCGCAAATAAATTTTCTTATGTTAGCTCCCTTTGTTTTTAAATCAATTCGGTTCTTAAGCAATAATAAAAGTCCCTGCACAATCCCATCTACCGATGCAGGCACCACTAATCCGCCATTGATATCAGCGATTTCGTTGAACCCACATTGATCTGTAATTAATACTGGAGTGCCTGTTACGCCAGCCTCAAGCACGACTATTGACATAGCCTCTTGCCTCGAAGGAATGACAAAAAGATCAGCAGCATGGTAGGCATTTGATTTATCCATTCCTCCCAAATAGTTAATAAAATGAACACGATTGTCCATACCGCGCTTAAAAACAATATCCTTTAACCCTGATAGCATGCCCCCATCTGGACCTACAAATAATAAATTATAATCCTTTAAATCATCTTTAATCCTGTAAAAAGCGTCCAAAAGCAAATCGGGACCTTTGATATGGTTTAAACGTCCCAGAAACATTATAAAAGGCTTGAGTCCTAGCCCGTATTTTTTTCGAAAGCCAACTGTATCTGATTCTTTGAAATCATCTGGATTAATGCCATTTGGAATGATTGATACATTATTGCTATCAACGCCATAGCTTTGAAAGTGGGGTATTTCCCCTTTGGTGACAGCAATATAACCTTTTGCATTAGAAATAAATTTATTGCCTATTAACCAATTATAAAGCAGTTTTATAAACTTGGATCTTCTATAAATAGGAAGCGTGCCTGCAGGACAGACTACATATGGCTTATTAAGAGAACGTAGAATCATATAAACTAAAACGTTTAAAAAGGTCCAATGGCCCATGAGATGAACAATATCAACAGATTTAATAATATTTTTGAGGTGTTTATATGAAAACTTTGGCACGTAAAATCTTTTAAACAAGCAAGGTAAAGCAATAACATTTATTCCATTTAATGCTTCAACGCGTTCTGGAGTCAAACCATAATTAGTAGTTAAAATACTACACTCAATCCCATTTTTTGCCAAAAATAAGCTCATTTGGACAGTTCTTTCGGTTCCACCACCGCCAGTTATGGGATCAAGCAAAGTAAAAACATTTAGTACTTTCATAAGACGCTCTTCTGACCTTCCCCCGTTGTTCGTGCTTCAGAATAATGTTTATACCAGTTCACAAAATCGGTCAGCCCATCTTCAAACAAAAGTGTTTTTTTAAATCCGCTATTTAAAAGCTTCTGACAACTATATATACAGCGAGGATTAAAATTCGATTTGCCCGCCAATCGCAACAACATCTTAAGTATAAAATAAGGGACCGGAGTAATCGGAAGTGGATAACCTGCAAGACCTAAACCTTTTATCAAACAATTTTCGACATACGCATAGTTATTTGTTGGGAACTCGTCATCGGAAATAATAAAAACTTCTCGGTTAATTTTTCTATCCGTCTGCATAAGAAATATTATCGCAGCGGCAATATTATAAACACTTACAAGGTTCATCCTACGCTCATTATATAAGCATGCCTTCAAATAATTAGCAGCTTTATTCCCAGACCGCAAATCATTGGATAACTTCAACAAATTCTTTCCCTCAGGCCCAAAAATCGCTGTTGGACGCAAAATTACTGCATCGCACACACTACTCGTCCGCTCAAGAACAGCCTCCTCTATTTTCATTTTAACAATCTCGTATTCATTGACCGGATTGCACTTTGTATTTTCTGTAACAATATCGATAGAAACCCTGCCAAAAACAGCAGCGGTACTACATTGAATAAAACGGCTTATTTTAGCTTTCACGCACGCCTCAATCAAATTATTGATGGCGGTTAAATTATCTTTTCCTGGCTGGTTTCTCAAATACGCTAAGTTAATCACTGTTGCATTTTCCACACAAAGTTTATCCAAAGTCTCAGGACATAGAAGATCGCCCTTGATCACAGTAATATTGTTTTTGCTAAACAAATCATTCAGACTGTTCCTATGCACTAAAACTCTAAGCTTTATTTCTTTTTGACATAAAATACTGGCTACCAAATACCGCCCGGTAAAACCTGTCGCTCCAACTACAACAACATCTTTCATAAGGTACCTTCAATCTTTTAATTTTTCCACTAACAGCGACCCAGAAAAAAAGCCATCACCATGTTGAATAACATTGACCAAAAAATTTATCGAGGAGTAAGCAAAATATACAGACGTGGTTAACACCCCGAAGTTCCAACCACCCCTAAATTGTAATCCATAATACAAAACAAAAAAATATCCAAATAAGTTAACACGAAATCCACCTATCAGGAATACTGCAATGACAATCGGTATAAACATTATAATAGTTTCACTTTTTTTCTTAGAATACCAAAGCGCTAACAGTAAAAAAACCAAAATCTTGGCCAACTCTGTCAAGTCTGCAAAGTCTCTCACACTGTAATAGCTCACAAGCTTAGCTAAAAAAAATTCTCCTCCCAGCAATAATGGCGGAAGAAATAAAAAAGGAACTAAAAACAGTAACAACCATGACTTGGCAACTTTTCCAGTGCGAAACAGCTTTAATATTCCTCTAACAAAAATATTGAACAAGATCGCACCATAAACAATAAGAACCTGCACATGCGAAATTAAAGCCAAAACAGCAAATCCATAAAAGCGTTTAATCTGATCAATATAAATCAAGGATAAAGCCAAAAACATAAATCCAAACTTTAGACGCTCTGCTGCAAAATAGATAACTAAAAAATAGAAGTTCGTTAAAACAAGTAAGAAAGCCATGATGACAGATGCTTGCCACTTCCGGAAAAGAGACATTGATACATAGGCTAAAATTGCATTTGAAAAGGCAATAAACAAATCTTTATCAACAAAACGGCTCGCCACCCAGGATAAAAAAAAGTGAACAAACTCCTGTGAACCAAGGCTTCGAGAGTAGAATAAAAATCCTTCCGTTAGGCCAAAATCAGGTAATGTCTCATATACTTTCCTATAAAGAGATTGATCACCATTGATATAAAATGGCATAATTAAAAAACTGAGCAAGAATACAACTGCCGCAGCAGTAAATTTTGCAACAAAAGCCCGCGAAAATCTTAAATGATATTTAATCTGCACAGGTATTCTCCGGAGATGAAAAGAATTAGATTTCAAATTTGGATAATTGGGCATCGTTGTAGAACATTTTGACTGTGTCAAGTGAGTAATCGTTCAGGTCTCTCCCGACCAGATCGAGTTTCTTCAAGACATCATTGGTAACCGTGATGATATGGCATCCGATAGCATCCGCCTGGAAAATATTCAGTAACTCACGCGGGCTGGCCCAAATCAGTTCAGAAGCAGGCGCAACTTTTAGCACCTCAACGGCAGCGGCCATCAGCGGGACGGGATCACGCCCGGTATCGGCAATGCGCCCTGCAAACACCGAAACATAGCTCGGAACAGTGGGATCAAGGGCAGCCACCACATCGCGCACCTGCTCCAGTGTCATTAGCGCGGTTACATTCAGTTTCACTTTTTGAGCAGCCAATTTCTTTACCAAGGCATAGCACGTTTCCCGTTTTGTATTGATGACAGGAATCTTGACATATACGTTGTCGCCCCAACTCGCAATATCCATCGCCTGTCGTTCCATATCGGCAAAATCGTCTGAAAACACCTCAAACGAAATTGGGCGGTCAGGTATAGCAGTAAGGATATCCTTGGCGAATATCTTGTAATCCGAAATTCCCGCCTTGCGCATCAGCGTCGGGTTTGTAGTTAGCCCCTTGATATATGGCTTACCATACATTTCAAGCATTCCTGCCCTATCTGCGCCATCAGCAAAAATCTTTACCTTCAATTCTTCAATTTTCTTCACGTTTAATCCTCCATTAAAATGGTTATTGCAGCTTCTTGCAACGAGAAAACCTGGTAATCATACGACTGCGGGCGTTTTTCGTCGTAACCGTAATCGACAAATATCGTCTTGCAGCCAGCGGCGATACCCGCCTCCACATCACGCCAGAGATCGCCCACCATGTAACTTGAGGACAGATCAACATCAAACTCCTTTGCCCCCGCAAACAACATGCCTGGTCGGGGCTTACGGCAATCACAATTATCAGCGCTGTCGTGGTAACACATGATGAAACGATCGACCGGAAGGCGATTCGCGAGGAAAGCGTTGATCGCCTCAACAGTCTCCTGTGGGGTCGTGCCTCTAGCTACATCCGGCTGATTGGATACGACAATCAATACGAAACCCGCCATTTTCAAACGCTGCAATGCTTCAACCACGCCGGGCAAAATCTCGACTTCGGCGACGATAGCAGGCGGATAAGGCCTGCCATCACGCACCA
>MHYI01000125.1:5038-5371 GCA_001828295.1 Planctomycetes bacterium RBG_16_41_13
AGAAAAACCGCCCGACGTTTCATTTTGCTCTACACCAAGCCCTTACTTGACAGCTGATTCCCACTTGGTCTGGTTAGCCTTCAGTTTCGGGTGCGACACCAGCAGGTGCCACACAACCGCATGGAAAGCCTCGGAATGGGGCGTGATAGTTTCCGGATTAACTGTCGGCACGATCACGCATGCATCCGCTACCTGCGCCGTATAGCCGCCATCCCGTCCGACCACGCCCGTAATTTTCGCACCCACCATTTTAGCATGCTGCAACGCTATCACCAGATTCGGGCTGATGTTCTTTTCCAAATTGCCGCCGCCAACGGAAAAGATAAAAACCGC
>MHYI01000126.1:0-4536 GCA_001828295.1 Planctomycetes bacterium RBG_16_41_13
AAAACCATTCTTTTTCAATATTTCTTTTACAAAATGACAATAACACACATATATAAAACAATCGAAAAGGCATTGTCTTTCAGAAGAAACTACATAAACAGCACTCATACCAGTGTATATCGTTTAGTAAATTCTTATGGTGACAATCTGCCGGAGGTAACGATTGATCTCTATGGCAACACTGTCCTGGTGCAATATTTTAAAACACACGAAGACCGCCAAAAAAAGGAAATTTATGAAGCGGTACAAAAACTACTCTCTCCCGAATGTATAATAGAAAAGGAAAGATTAAAGGGTAGCGACGTTATCACCCGCTTAATATCAGGGAAAGAAATCCCCGATGATTATGTAGTCATTGAAAATGGAATATCGTTTTACACTTCTTTTAATGATGGGGGCGGAACGGGGCTTTATTTAGACCAACGGGATAACAGGAAAAAGGTGCAATCTCTTGCTTGTGGCAAAGAGGTTTTGAACTGTTTTTGTTATACATCATCATTTTCTGTTTATGCATGTGCAGGAGGTGCAGCAAAAACAACAAATATCGATTTATCCGGAAAGGCAATAGCGTGGAGTAAAAATAATTACGCGTTGAATCAAATTGACGTCAATAATCATGATTTTATTGCCGGAGACGTGTGGGAATATTTTAAAATATTTCAAAAAAAGGGACGGACATTTGATGTGATAATCCTGGATCCTCCGAGTTTTTCTACAAGCAAGTCCAGAACATTTACTGTGGAAAAAGACTTTCCGGAACTGGTTGGTTTGGGACTAAACATCCTTAGAGAAAACGGAATACTTGTATTTTCAACAAATATTGCCAAAATGAATCTATCGAGACTATTTCAGTCGTTGCCAAAAATTAAGCCCCATACAAAGAAATTATTTAAAGTCATTAATGTTTCATCACAAGGACTTGATTTTCCTGTTGATGGAATTTATGTAAATGAACCCTATTTGAAGTTTATTATGTTCTCATGTTAACCATTGACCACGATAGGAAAACCACGGAAAAGTATGATAATCACCGCTTTTTGCTTTTCTTTTTAATAAGATAAGTGGAATACACAGAAACGCCCAGCAATATGATTACTCCCGATAAGCCAATGTATATCCTTTTGTCAAATCCCTTTTTCAGGTCCTGCAAAGTAAGGTCATGACTGGGAGAATACTTTTCCATGTGAAAATCCTCCCGTTTTATAAACCCCAATGCGCTATCAGGAATTTCTTTGGTAAAACTAGGTTTTTTCATCATCGATGGAACGGCAAAAAATATAATGCCAATTAAAAAAGTAATACCAAAAACGATATACATTAATACATTATTTTTTTGCTTCATTATATATCACTCTCCTGTTTTCTCTATAAATTATACTCATTTCCTAAAATACTATTGCACCACCGACGAAAATTAATTCTATAAATAAACCGGAGGTTGTCAATATAATAAAGGGAATAGTTCCACCCCCATCCTCTAAACCATAGCAAGGATGAGATGGAACATCCTGTCCCTCTCAGTAGGGCATACGAAAAGTCCCCTCATGGGAGAGGATTTAGTACCTTATCAGCAATTTCTTTGCATTTTTTGGCAAAATATTTAATGGTGAAATCCGAAATGCTAAATTTCAATCCTCCCCCTACCCCCCTCCAAAGGGGGACAACCACCCCCTGCACCCCCGCCAGAGCGGGGGACATTCTCCCCCTTTGGAGGGGGTAAGGGGGAGGATTTTGGAATTTGTTTCGTATTTCGTGCTTCGTGTTTCGTATTTTTTATCTCGTGCTTGTTTGGTTCTGGCTATGCCAGCTTAGGTATTGCCGTGTTCATTGCAAACATTGTATATTTTATTACCGGCAAAAAGTGCTTTTCATTTTTTAATCAAATCGATTCATACAATACAAGGAGGTTTTGTGAATAAATTGACCGTAATTATTGCCCTTATCATTTGTCTTCTGTGTTTTGGCTGCAAAACAATTTCTAAAACAAATATTATTGTCGATAGCAATGATGCTTCCCGCAGTATAAACACCATTGCCGTTATGCATTTTAACGACCAATTACTGCCAAAAAAGGGAGTGACTGGCACATTGGTAAAAACGATCAGCACTGCAAATGCAGGCGAGATGCTTGCCTCTATAATGTCACGGGAACTATCAGGGTTGGGCATATACGAGGTTCTCTCCCGTACAGACATTGCCAAAATCATCAACAAATCGAAGGTCAATGAAAAAGAGCTTGTAGAGCGCAGAGATTATGATCGTTTGGGAAAACTGCTCGGCGTGGACTCTGTGGTCATCGGAAAAATTTTAGAATTTAAACTATCAAGCTCCGTAATCTATGAGCGGGGTACGGTTTCTTTCGTAGCCGAGTGCATTGATACAAAGAATGGCAAAGTTCTTTGGACTATTGAGGCAAAAGAAAGCGCCGCTTACGAAGATGAGATTGAATTGGCCGGCAAAGCTATGCGAACAGCCATTGAAAAACTAAAAAAAGAGCTCCGGTAATACCGCTTCATCTTTTTTTGTTTTGATTATCGGCGGCATCCCCGGACAATCTGTATAACCGCTACCCTGCAGATATGATATAGCCAAGGGACTTGGAATTTTCTATTATGCCGTAGCAGTCGGCAGTCGGCAAATTGCAGATTGTGAACTGTGGACTGAACAAGGTAGAATATCATAAAAACCTCAACTTATTGAGAATTTACCTGGAAAACAGATGAGAGTATTTGTTTCCTTTTTGACTTTCGTTTGTGAATCGATATAATACTCCAAAAATCGAGGGTTTTTAAAAATGACAATAATTGCCGGTATTGATGAAGCGGGATACGGACCAGTGCTTGGCCCCCTGGTAATCAGTGTTGTGGCGCTTGACGTACCTGACGACAAAGCTAATTGTTCATTATGGGATTTGTTAAAAGATGCTATTTCTGATGGACTTCATGGCAGAAAACAACGGCTGGCGGTATGTGACAGCAAAAAACTGTACAGTACACGAAACGGCGTTAAACCGTTGGAAGATGCGGTTATGTCATTTTTGGGAGTAAAGGGGGTTAAAATTGCCTCTTTTTATCAGTTATTGGATTCCTTATCATGTTTCGACAGGGAAGTAATAGATGGTTATCCCTGGTACACTCAAAAAGATTATGCATTGCCTTTCGCCACAAGCGAGGCTGTTTTTGTAAATTATATTGATTTGCTGCAACACAGCCTTGCAAAACACGGTATCAGATTTTCTCATGCGGCAAGCTGTGTTGTTGCCGTTCGCGAGTTCAATGAACAAGTGCGGTCATGCGGGAACAAATCTACTGTTTTATTCAATAATAGTATCAAACATGTGGCAAAGTTGCTGAAAGAAAGCAATGGCAATGTAGAATTGCTCATCGATAAACAAGGCGGGCGAAATACGTATTCGCATTTACTGCAGAAATATTTTCCGGGAAAAGAGATAAAGATTTTGGTGGAGAGCAGTGAAGTTTCTTCGTATGTAATAATCGGAAAAAAACGGAGTATAAAAATATCTTTTGCGGAAAAAGGGGAAACCGTAAGCCTTGCGGCTGCCCTCGCTTCGATATTCAGCAAATACATCAGGGAGTTGTTTATGGTTTTAGAAAATCAGTATTGGCTTCAATTGTTGCCGGACCTGAAGCCAACGGCTGGATATTACACGGACGCACAAAGGTATTTATCGCAAATAGAACAGATGAGACTAGAAAAAGGCATTTGCGATGACATTCTTATAAGAATAAAATAGGGAGTGTGTGTGTTTTACATTTTATCAAACGGGAAATGAACGTTTGCAGGAATCGGGAAAGGAGTTCGAAGCAAAAATGTCTGTTAACATTGCAATAGTCGGGGCTACCGGCGCGGTTGGTGAGGAATTTTTAAGCATTCTGGAAAGCAGGAAATTTCCGTTGAATGAACTGAGATTGTTGGCGTCAGGGCGCTCGGCGGGAAAGAAGATGCGGTTTTGCGGAAAAGATTACATCGTGCAGGAATTAACAAAAAATTCATTTAAAGGCATTAAGATTGCCCTTTTCAGCGCCGGCGCGGATATCAGCAGGGAATATGCGCCTTATGCCATTGAAAGCGGCGCGGTATGTGTGGATAATTCCAGCGCGTTTCGAATGGATGATGACGTTCCTCTGGTAGTGCCGGAAGTAAACCCATACGATATTCCGAAACATCATGGGATAATTGCGAATCCCAATTGTTCAACAATTCAAATGGTGGTTGCATTGAAACCTATCCATGACGCCGTAAAAATCAAAAGAGTGGTGGTCTCTACCTATCAGGCGGTATCAGGCGCGGGTCTGAAGGCGGTTGATGAGCTTAAAAAGGAAGCAATGAGTATTTTAGAGGGCAAAGAGGGTTTTCAGAGAAAATTATTTCCTCATCAAATAGCATTTAACGTGCTTCCTCAAATTCCCCAGAGCAAAGCGTTTTTACCCAATGGATATACTTCGGAAGAAATGAAGATGGTGAATGAGACCAAAAAGATCATGGGCGACCATTCGATTCGGGTAACGGCTACAG
>MHYI01000126.1:4566-4944 GCA_001828295.1 Planctomycetes bacterium RBG_16_41_13
GCGAGTCGGTAAATATAGAAACGGTGAAAAAAATAACGGCAGCGGAGGTGAAAAGACTCCTTTCCACGGCGCCAGGGGTTAAGGTAATCGACGACCCCGCCAATCAGCTCTATCCATTAGCCTCAGAAGCGGCAGGAAGGGACGAAGTCTTTGTAGGGCGTATTCGTGAAGATATATCCATTGACAATGGCATCGATATGTGGATTGTAAGTGATAATATCCGCAAGGGCGCCGCCCTTAACGCAATCCAGATTGCAGAAAAGTTGTTGTAATGATTTTACCTTTTGAGAAAACAGGCAAATGCCGATTTCTAAAGTCTGCAATCGGCAATCTACAATCTACAATCTACAATCGGCAGTCGGCAAATTGCAGATTGCA
>MHYI01000126.1:5227-15433 GCA_001828295.1 Planctomycetes bacterium RBG_16_41_13
GAAAGAGGAAAATCCGCTGCCAAAATCATCAAGAGAAAAGCGACAATCCATATGCTTAAGCGCTGCAAGAAAGTCCTGCGCTGCAATCATATTTTCCATCATAGCTGTTTCGGTCATCTCAAAAACAATACTTCCCGGGTTAGTACCACTGGTATTAAACTGATGCCTTATGATCCCTAACAATTCGGTATCGGCAAATGCCTTGCAGGAAAGATTAATATCAAGGAATATACCCCTGTCAGAAAATTGCCGCTCCGCAGCAAGGCGGATAGCGCTGCGAACAACCCATCGGTCAATATCCCGGATAAGTCCAAAACGTTCTGCAATGCTAAGAAATTCTGCAGGGAATATCAATTCATCTTTCTCGCCAAGCATGCGTAGTAATGCCTCATATCCGATAATATTTTTATTTGACAGATCAATCACGGGTTGTAAATGTAATACAAAACGGTCATTGTCCAATGCATTCCTGATTCTCTTTTCCCAGTTTATTTGGGACTCAATATGTGTTTTTTGTTCCTGGGAAAACACGCAAAACCGGTTACGCCCGCTCTCTTTTGCGCGATACATTGCTAAATCAGCATTAACAAGCAATGTTTCGGCATCGCGTCCATGTTCGGGGAATATCACAATGCCAATGCTAAACGTCACTTTAGAATGTTCGAAGGTATGTTCTCTGGTCAATTCAAGAATTTCGCCTGCAATTAATCCGGCTTTCTCCCTGTCAGTATAAGGCAATAGGATGGCGAATTCATCTCCGCCAAATCGGGCAAAAATATCGGTATCTCGTAAACGGGAACGAAGCATTTCTGCCAGGCGAATCAGAAGTTCGTCTCCCGCCTGGTGTCCGAGGGTATCGTTTACGTATTTAAAATTATCAAGATCGAGAAACAAGAGCGCCCCGGTTGCCCCATACCGTAAGGTCTGGGCAATCCAATACTGCAATTCCTCCTGAAAACGCCTGCGATTAAAGAGATTTGTAAGGGGATCTCGGGTTGCCATGTTCAAAAGTTGGGTCTCGAATTTCTTATGTTCCGTAATATCTTCTTTAATCGCAAAATAATGGGTCACTTGACCCTTGCGATTTCTTATGGGGGAAATATGCACGTGTTCCCAGTACAATTCTCCCGTCTTCTTTTTATTCAACAGCTCGCCTTGCCATTCCTTACCAGAAATAATGGTGTTCCATAAATTCCTGTATGTTTCATGTGATGTTTTCCCCGATTTTAACATCCGCGGGGTTCGCCCAATAATTTCCTCCACGGTATACCCTGTTAGTTCGGCAAGCTTTGGGTTAACGTATTCAACAATCCCCTCCTTATCGGTAATAAGAATTGATGCCTGACTTTGTTCTACTACCTGTGACAATTTGCGAATTCTTTCGTCCGCTCTTTTTCGCTCAACCAAACGCCCGAGCTGTAGGGCAAGATTATCCACCACTTCAAAGAACAGTGCTTGTGGTTTTTCTTCTTTTCGTGAGAAAAACTCAAATATATACAGTATCTTATCACCTTCTTTTATGGGAAACGCAAATGCTCCCCGAACTCCAATATCAGCACTTTTTACAATGGCGTGTTGCGCCCTGATACAATTACTATCTTTGGTAACATCCGGAATCCATTCCATTTCCCTGCTGTTAAAAACCTTCCCAGGCAAATCTTCTCCTGGTTTTAAAATAGTATTCTCACCTATCTTTCTCAACAGACTGAACTCTTTGGTGTTTTCAAAATACCATAGCCTTGTAGATTCCAGCCTTATTGCACCATTTACCGTATATATTACCTTACAAATATGACCGACAGGCCATCCTAAATATCTGCACATTTTCTTAAGATATAATCTCATAGTACTGTCAACAGTCAACAAATCATGCGCAGTATCAAACATTTCGTTAATTAATTGCAGGACGGCCTGTTTTTTTCTTTTCTCATCGTCTTTTTTTCTCCGTTCACTAATATCGCGAAAAAGACCTATGATATGTGTATGCCCCCCTATTTGTAGTGTTGAAAATGACGCCTCCAGAGGGAATTCACTCTTGTTTTTTTTAACGCCGGTAATCTCAATTGTTTCATTAATAATGCGCCCCGCTTTAATATTGTTAAAAAAGCGCATCTCTTGTTCTGTGTGTTCTGCGCCGCCGATAACGTTGAGGATATTTTTCCCTTTCATTTCTTTTTCCGAATATCCAAATATTTTTTCGGCAGCAGGATTCCAATGCGTAACATGCCCGTTTTCAGTTAATACAACAATTCCATCATTTATCACAGACTCCAAATTTGCAAATTTTAACTCATTTTCCCTTAGTCTGTTGTTTTCTTCCTCAAAATCTAACAATTGCTTTTCAAGTTTCTTTATTAAATATTCGTTATAATTCCGGCAAAATTCCGTTTCATCTTTTCCGGAAAATGCACTGATAGGGTGTGGAAGATATTTTTTATACCCGTTCAATGTACTCATTACTGCATCAACAAAAATATCAGCGGGCATCGGTTTCACTAATAATCTATCCGCACCTAAACTCATGGCATATTCCATGGCCTTTCCCCCGGTAAACGCCGTAGTGTAAAAGATAAAAGGGATATTTCTCAAATATTTATTTGTTTTACATTTCCGGCAGAATTGAAAACCATCCATCCGCGGCATAATAATATCACAAATTATTAAATCAAACCGGTTATTTTGCAACGTCTCAAACGCCGCCAATCCATTTGTAGCAGAGGTGACTTCTCCGCCGTGCTTTTCCAGCATACGTTCCAGAAAGCGCACGTCATCTTCTGAATAATTAACTATAAGTATCTTCATGGCTGTATCGGTTCTTAAATAATGTGCCCTTGCAGCTTCAGGTTTACAACGCAAACCCATACAGTTTATACGGGTAATTGCGCCATATATCTCTTCTTTATCAAAAGTAAGGGCGAAACATTTGCTGTAAATTGGCATAAATGCGTTCATGCCCAAACTGGCAAATGCTTCGCCCCTGCACTATGCGGCAGACATCGGTATTATTGGAATTTCTCAAAAAACTAAATTGTTATCAAAAAATTATCCCCGCTTTAAAAAAAGCGCCTTGTTCCCGATGTGGCTCTTTTTCTTCCTTAGCCGGCGCACAATGACAATTGCCGTCCCCACCATGAGAAAATACAAACATTTTGCAATATCCGATTGAACAAATCCATTCCCGCCGCTTTCATATCCGGCATATACCACACCTGCACATGCAAATAAAACCAAAATTACTATCGCCACAGTAGATTTAAGTTGTATAAGAAGCATTTTCTTTTCCATAATTATCAAGTCCTTTCCCTGGTATAAAAACCTATAATTAATCTTGTGAACCATTCCATACATCAGCCTTGCTACACCATATACTTAAGCCCGAGAAGATATGTGCCGTCATTTTCTTTTTGAATCCATTTCACCATTGTCAGGACAGGCATGCTTTCTTCATGTGAATCCATAACCGGAATATGAACAACAATAGCAAAACCCTGTTGTGGCGCTTCTGCTCTCGTCCTGATTTTCATTCCCTCGCAGCTCACATCTATAATTTCCGCCTCATGAAGCAATGTCCTTGAATAATCACAGACTTTTACCAGCCATGACAAATAACTACGCTTACTTTTCCGCTTTTCTAATGTTTTGCACTTCATACGGTTAATTTATACAATTTTCAAGTTATGTAAATACCCTAAAAAGAGTACATCCCTGCGGATACGCCCAAAAGTAGTGTGTAAGGCAGAAGGCAGAAAAAACAAATAACCATAGACAACCTGCATTCTATAGACTTATTTCAACATGTAAATACCCCAAAAAGGATAGCTTCATTTGGATATACCCTTTTGGGTCTATAGATAGCATCTGAAGGAATAGTGTAAATGCTATTTAATTACAAACCCTTATCGTTTAGTAGTTGTTTAAATGAGAAACAGATTGTATTATCTATCTGTTCTGAAATGATAAAACAATGCTTAAACACTGAGTCACAACGGGGAATGAAAATGACGTTCCGACCCTTGGGGGGGATGACAGATTTAATGTAGAGACGCATTGCATGCGTCTCTTTGTTGTGTCAACATTTTCATTGCGCACAACAGTTTCCAGACGCATGCAATGCGTCTCTACAAAAAGATTGAAATTCCTAAAAGTTAAAATAGTTTTCAGGTAAAACCTTTATGGCCTGAAACAGGCACAAGGAAACACAAAAATTTATTTTCGGACGAAAAACAAATGACCGGGAAAAATAACCAATCGTTAGAACCACCAAAATACCCCCCCTTTCATACCCACACAAAATCATGGCATCGGATGGTTGCAAATTTCTGTATTTTTTTTCTTGTAATATCCTTAGTCATGCTTTATTTCAGCTATACCGGCAAGCCTCAAGCCGGCCTTTTAGAAATGGGTGTTTCCGCTTTTCTCTTTTGCGTATTGTTCCATCTCGTCATGAAGTTCTTCCCGCTAATATCTAAGATTATCACCTCACTGCTGATAATTGGATTTGCCGTCTCGCTAGTCTGTATAAACTATCATTTTTTAAAGGTGGAAAAAAAGGATGCGTCCATTGAGGAACTATTGGTGGGAGATTTATTCGTAAATAAAATCATGAAAACATTCAGGAAAGAACCTGTCTCACTCGCGTTAAAAGGAGGAGTACCAGAACAGGTTTCTGTACAAAAGGATAGCGTCCCATTAGCAATACCATCCCTTGATCAACTAAAAATGACATTATCCAAACCTATATCCTCGAAGTTTACGTCAAAATACAGCGTTGCCCTTTCGCCCGCTATGAAAGAAGGAACACTATTTTTAAAGGAATCATATAAGGGAGATATTGACAGCAAATACATTCTGCCAGGCATTTCCGGCATTCTAGCCGCTACAACAGAAAGCGGCCCCCCTATGTATGAACCTATTGACAAGGGTGATTTCGTCTCTTTCTCTCTTTCCGCATGTAATAAGGAAAAACTCCTTACTGCATCAGATATGCGTATCATTCAACTGCCAATATCTATAGGCGTCGGCGCAACTCATGAAATAAAACTATGCAATCCTATAAGGGAAAACCGTGTGCCAATCGATTAAATTAGGCTGGGTTTTTAAAAGACAAAAACCCAACGGCATTCATTTTTACCCACCCCTCAATCCCCTCCCAAGAGGGGACTTATCAAATTCCCATCTTGGGAGGGGTAGGGGTGGGTTTGTTCATTGCTTAACTAAAAATATTGAAATTCCTAAACGTTAAACTATACCTACAGAAAGGAACAAGCCATGAAAACAACTATTATTACAATTATTATTGTTTTTGCTTTAACAACAATCAGTTATTGCCAGAACAAGGAGCAGGAAGACCCTACAGATGCTTCCATCAATGCCTTTAAACAGGCAATTGCAGCAAATCCGGAATTTGTTGAGGCGCATTATAACCTTGGAGTGCTTTATGATGAAAAGGGCATGACCGAAGAAGCTATTGCTGCATATATTAAAACAATCGAAACTGATGCGAATTTTGTGAAGGCGTATAATAATCTTAGTGTAATTTATTACAAACAGAAGCAGACAGACAAGGCGATTGAAACCATAAAAAAGGCCATTGCCATATCGCCGAAGTATTCAGAAGCACTCTACAACCTTGGAATTTATTATTATGACAAAACACAATACCATGAAGCGATAAAGGCTTTTAAAGACGCCGTAAAACTAAACTCAAGGTTTGACATGGGGTTTTATAATTTAGGAGTCGCTTACGCGGCGATTGACGCCACAGATGAATCTATTGCTGCATTTAAACGGGTAATAGAACTGAATCCTAAATACCCTGACGCATACTATAATCTGGGGGTTGCTTATTCAAAGAAGAATCAGTTTGATGAGGCGATTCAACTGCTTAAAAAAGCTTTGGAAATCAACCCGCAAGACTCGAAGGCACATTTTGCCCTGGGAATCATTTATACGGTCAAAGATAAGGCAAAATAATTTTAGAGGCATGAATAGTATCTGAGCAGCAATTTCTTCGCATTTTTTGGCAAAATATAGGTCATATAGGGCTTATAAGACTTATATTTTCGCATTTTTTATTTCTTGCCTGTTTGGTTCTGGCTATGCCGGCTTAGGATGGATACTGTATCACAATGACAGGCCTACCTCAGATGCATTTTGTGAATTCATTCACCAGGTGATCAATAGATTCTTTCGTTTTTGTCTCTGTTATGCACAAAAGCATACAATTCATCATTTCCGGATAGTATTGAGAAATATCTATTCCACAATGAATACCTTTTTCCTGCATACGCCTGATAATTGGAGCAATGCGGAAGTCGTTCTTCGCTTTTAAAACAAATTCATTAAAAAAAGGGTTGTGAAAAACAGGTTCAAAAATATTTAGATTACAGAGTCGTTCAAATGCATAATGGCTTTTCTGAATATTCAAATTGCCAATTTCTGCGATCCCCTTTTTCCCTAGCGCACAAAGGTAAATACATGCCCTGAGTGCAAGCAGCGCCTGATTTGTACAAATGTTAGAGGTCGCCTTCTCCCGCCGGATATGTTGTTCTCTTGGCTGCAACGTCAGCACAAAACACCGTCTCCCTGCCTTATCAACAGTCTCTCCGGCTATCCTCCCCGGCGCTTTTCTCAGCAGCTCGTTTTTTACGGTAAAAAATCCCAGGTAAGGCCCCCCGTAATTTAAATAGTTCCCTAAAACCTGTCCTTCTCCTACGGCAATATCGGCATTATATTCTCCGGGAGGCATAAGAATGCCTAAAGATATGGGATTTACGCATGCAACAAAAAGCGCGTCATGTTTATGCGCTATTTCAGAAATCTCCTGCATATCTTCAACGCAGCCAAAAAAATTAGGACTTTGCACCAATACGGCGGCGGTATTATCTGCCAGCGATGCCTCTAATTGATGCATATCGGTCGTTCCTTCAGGGCAATCGATTTCAACAATTTCTGTATTAAAACCTTTTAAATAGGTTTTCATTACCTGACGATATTCAGGATGAATCGCACGGGAACAAACAATTTTATTTTTTTCCTTATGCCGTATAGAGAGCAATGCCGCCTCCGCCAATGCGGTGGAGCCGTCATACATAGATGCGTTTGCTACGTCCATTGCGGTCAATTCGCACATGAGGGTCTGGAATTCATACATCACCTGAAGCGTACCCTGGCTGACTTCCGGTTGGTAAGGCGTGTAGCAGGTATAAAATTCACTGCGTGACGACAGATGGTTAACAACAGAAGGAATAAAATGGTCATAGGCTCCTGCGCCTAAAAACGAAGAATAATCATCCGTTGTTTTATTCTTTTTGCTTAATTTTTTTATGGCGTGCAGCACCTCCGGTTCTGATAAACCGGGTGGGAGTGACAGGGAAAAATTTCTTAATGCTTCGGGGATTTCACCAAGAAGTGCATCCAGGGAGGATATGCCCATATCTTCAAGCATCTTTTTTTTATCGGATTCTGTATTTGGAATATAATCCATACATACTGCCTCAACAAACAAAAATGACCTATTCGACCGTCTGTTTCACATTGAAATATAACCGATTGGAATGTAACTTCTCAATAAGTTGAGATAAGCAACCCCCTTGCCACCTTTATTAATGGGGAATGCTGTACAGTCGGCAATCGGCAATCTACCGTCGGCAAATTGCAGATTGTGGACAGATGTCTGTGGACTGTGGAAATTATTATAAAAACCTCAACTTATTGAGAAGTTACAATGGAATGGTATTTTCTCTGCCACAATAAATTATTACCGTTGATGACACTCCTGAATCGACCGTACATCAAGAGTCCCGCTCTTTAATGCTTCTATCGCTCTTACGGCTGCTACAGCGCCGGCAACGGTAGTAAAATAAGGAATTTGATGGGTAAGAGCAGTTCTTCTTATGGAAAAAGACGCCTCCTGCGCGGCCTTTCCCTCTGCCGTGTTGATGACGAGTTGCACTTCATTATTCTTTATATGGTCAACGATATTCGGGCGTCCTTCTATTACTTTTAAAACGGGCGTAACAGAAATATTTTCTTCTGAAAGCGCCGCTGCAGTGCCCTTTGTCGCCGTGATTTTAAATCCCATTTGTAGCAGCTTTTTTGCTATTTGCACGATAGGTTTCTTATCTTTATCCCTTACACTTATAAAAACGGAGCCGACTAAGGGGAGGCAGTAATTGGCAGACATTTGCGCCTTTGCGTATGCGCGCCCGAAATCTTTATCCAGTCCCATAACTTCTCCCGTCGATTTCATTTCAGGCCCCAGCAATGTATCAACCCCTTTAAACTTTAAAAAGGGGAAAACCGCCTCTTTTACGGCAGTGTGTCTCATCGTGATATTTTCGGGCATATTTAACCCGCGAAGCTTTTCCCCTGCAATTACTTTCGCCGCAATCTTAGCCATCGGCACGCCTATCGCCTTGCTTACAAAGGGTATTGTCCTTGAAGCGCGCGGATTCACCTCCAGCACATATACCACCTTATCTTTTACCGCGTATTGAATATTAATAAGGCCTATGACGTTCAGTGCAAGCGCTATTATCCGTGTTTCCTTCTTTAATTCCTCTATAATTTCATTATTCACTGAATAGGGCGGGAGGGAGCAAGCACTGTCTCCGGAATGAACCCCTGCTTCCTCTATATGTTCCATTACTCCCCCAATAAATACTTCTTCTCCGTCACTGATTGCATCAACATCAATTTCTATTGCGTCCTGCAAAAAGCTGTCTATTAAAACAGGATGTTCCGGCGATACTTCCACTGCACGGGAAATATAATGCTCCAGACCCTGTTCATCGTAAACAATACGCATTGCACTTCCGCCCAAAACATACGATGGGCGTAATAACACCGGATATCCTATCCTTTTTGCTATCTTCTTCGCATCTTCCGCAGAGTTTGCACAGCCATTTTCCGGCTGCTTTACTCCTAACCGGTTCATAAGCAACGCAAACCGTTCACGGTCTTCGGCAACATCAATATTCTCAGGAGAAGTGCCCAGAATTTTCACCCCTTCTTTTTCCAGGGGAACCGCAAGCTTCAGCGGAGTCTGCCCTCCAAATTGAACAATTACGCCCTCGGGTTTCTCCTTGTGAATGATTTCCAGAACATCTTCCATGGTGAGAGGTTCAAAGTAAAGCCTGTCAGAAGTGTCGTAATCCGTGCTTACCGTTTCAGGATTACAATTCACCATAATGGTTTCATATCCCAGTTCTTTTAAGGCGTAAACGCCATGCACACAACAGTAATCGAACTCAATTCCTTGTCCTATCCGATTCGGGCCGCTTCCCAAAATAATAATCTTTCTCTTTGTCGTGGGATCCGCTTCACACGAAGTTTCGTACGTTGAATATAAATAAGGGGTAAATGTTTTAAACTCTGCGGCACATGTATCAACATGTTTAAATACCGGCCTCACAGATCTCCGGTACCGGTATTCCCTTATTGTCTTCTCATCGGAACCGCATAACCTGGCTAAAAATATATCAGAAAACCCATATTGTTTTGCTTTTGCAAGCAATTCAGCATCCATGTAAAAACCCCTGTTTTTTTGTGCTGCGTCATTATCCTTTAAATGTCTTTGTTTAATCTCATTTTCCAGGTCTGTAATTTGTTTAATGTTATAAAGAAACCATTTGTCAATGCGGGAATAGGTATAAATCTCGTCAATGCTCATGCCCAGGCGAAAAGCGTCCGCAATATGCCATAACCTGTCGGGGGTTGGCGTAATCAGTTTCGTTTGTAAATATTCCGATTTTTGTTCAGCCGTCCAGGCATCGATTCCTGAAGGCAGGAGGGGGTCAAAACCGCTTCTCCCGGTTTCGAGAGAACGAATCGCCTTGCCTACCGCTTCTTTAAAAGTACGGCCAATCGCCATAACCTCGCCTACTGATTTCATATGAATCGTAAGCTCTTGGGTAGTATCTGGGAATTTGTCAAAATTGAACCTCGGAATTTTGACCACACAATAATCTATTGCCGGTTCAAAGCAGGCGGGGGTATAGCGGGTAATGTCATTAGGGATTTCATCGAGCGTGTACCCGATTGCAAGTTTTGCGGCGATCTTTGCGATAGGGAATCCTGTGGCTTTTGACGCCAATGCAGAACTCCTTGAGACCCTTGGATTCATTTCAATCGCCAGCATCTCGCCATTTTCAGGGTTGATGGAAAACTGAATATTTGAACCGCCGGTTTCAACGCCTATTTCCC
>MHYI01000126.1:15734-15860 GCA_001828295.1 Planctomycetes bacterium RBG_16_41_13
TGCTGCCTCCCGACCCACCAAGAGTGAAAGATGCACGGATAATGGCAGGAAAACCGATGGCGTCTATAATCTTCAGCGCGGTGTCTAAAGAATTGACATACACACTTTCAGGCACTTGTACGCCAA
>MHYI01000126.1:15993-16177 GCA_001828295.1 Planctomycetes bacterium RBG_16_41_13
AGTCTGCCCCCCAAGCGTCGGCAATATCGCCTGAGGGCGTTCCTTTTCAATAATTTTTGTAATTATTTCCGTTGTGATGGGTTCGATATACGTTTTGTCCGCCACCTCCGGGTCAGTCATAATCGTCGCCGGGTTGCTGTTTACCAGGATAACCGTATATCCCTCTTCCCTCAAGGCGTGGCAT
>MHYI01000126.1:16399-20047 GCA_001828295.1 Planctomycetes bacterium RBG_16_41_13
AGTCGGCAGTCCTCAATCTGCAATTTACCGACTGCCGTCTGGAGATTGCCGACTGGGTACTACCACCCTGTTTTTAATCTGTGCAATCGTTCGACTAAGCTCACGACAAAGTCTGTGAAATCTGTGGTTTCCTTTTTTATCCATGCCACCCTGCAGGGAAAATTATTTCTCCAAAGCATCAACTTTTCATCGTCTGCAAAAATCTATCAAACAAATAATCTGCATCGTGAGGTCCTGGGGAGGCTTCCGGGTGGTATTGCACGGAAAAGGCAGGTACAGAATAGCATTTCAACCCCTCTACAGATTTATCATTTAAGTTCAGATGTGTAATTTCCACATCCCCATAAGTGCTTTTATGTAACATGCCCTGCGATGGTATTTCCACGGCAAAACAGTGATTCTGGGCAGTGATTTCCACCTTTTTAGTCGATAAATCCATGACGGGCTGGTTTCCGCCATGATGTCCAAACTTGAGTTTGGACGTTTTCAGCCCCAATGCGAGCGCCAGCAACTGATGTCCCAGGCATATCCCAAATATTGGCTTTTTCCCTAACAGGCCTTTAATGTTCTCAATCATATATGAAACAACCGAAGGGTCTCCAGGTCCGTTGGAAAGAACAATGCCGTCAGGATTCATCTCCAATACCGTTTCAAATGAGGTTTTTGCAGGAACGACGTGTACAAAACAACCGGCACGCGCCAATTTTCTTAAAATAGAGTATTTTACGCCACAATCATAAACAACAACCTTGTATTCCCGGGATAAGTGCGGCGCGCCTTCTTTATTTACCCACTCATACGGTTTTTCACAGGTCACCTTTGCAACCAAATCTCTTCCGGTAAGACCAGGCGCCGATTTTGCTTTTTCCTGCAGCCGTGTCATATCAAAATCCACGGTTGAAATAATGCCCTGCTGCGATCCGAAATCACGGATATGGCATGTAAGTGACCTGGTATCTATCCCTTGGATGCCAACGATACTATTTTTCACAAGAAATTCTGATAAATCTATTTTTGACCGCCAATTACTGGAGAATGAAGAGCATTCTTTAACGATAAATCCTTCCAGAAAAAGTTTGTACGATTCAACGTCCTCTTCATTAATGCCATAATTGCCTATTAACGGATACGTTAAAGCAACAATCTGACCTGCATATGATGGATCTGTCAGGATTTCCTGATATCCCATCATACTCGTATTGAAGACAAGTTCCCCAATTGTCTCGCCGGCAGCCCCTAAGGAGCGTCCATTGAAACACGTTCCGTCTTCCAGCACCAATATTGCCTTTTTTTCATTCATAATTTATAACGCCGGGGAATTTCAATATTTTTGTATAGACACATTGCATGCGTCTCTGTTGTGTCAACATTTACATTACGTGCAACAGTTTACAGACGCATGCAATGCGTCTGTACATTAACATCAGCAATAGCATAAAATCGCTGCCAAAGACAGCCTAATTTGTTTTAATACAAAGCCTTACGATAGATTTACCGCAGACATTGTAATAGTTTTAGGATTTCAAATCGTACAACCAAAAAATAAATGTGTCAAGGCAAATTAAAAAAGTTTGTCATGTTAGCTTTTTGCTTGATTAAGACTTTGCCTCTGTTATAGTTATAAGAGATAATGTGCTACTTTGTAACACTTTAGTTTTTTGAAAAATTCCAATAATAGCGGTGTTTGCCGCATAGTGTAGGGGCAAGCATTTGCTGTAAATTGTCATAAATGTATTCATACCCAAACGCGCAAATGCTTCTCCCATTCTTTTTAAAAAAAAGTAAAATGTTACGAAATTATCGTATATTTATGTAATATTATAATATGTTTAAATAACAGTTCATGCTTGTCCTTTTACAACACGGGCAGTATTTCATAGACAAATCAATTGTGAGGTGTATTCAATGCAATTCAATTCAATACAAGAAGTAATAGAAGACCTGAGAAATGGGAAAATGACAATATTAATAGACGACGAGAGTCGGGAAAATGAGGGGGATTTAATTCTTGCAGCGGAAAAGGTTACTCCCGAAGCTATTAACTTTATACTAACACATGCAAGAGGTATTCTTTGCCTTGCAATAAATGCCAAAAGGGCTGAAGAACTGGACTTTTATCCAATGGTTTCCAATAACACATCAAGCTTTCAAACACCTTTTACCGTTTCCGTTGACGCCGCAAAAGGAATCTCCACCGGCGTATCTTCCAAAGACAGGGCAACGACCATATTAACAGCCATTGATGATAATGCCACTGCGGAAGACTTTGTCAGGCCAGGCCATATATTTCCGTTAAAGGCGCATAACGGAGGAGTTCTTGTCAGAGCCGGCCATACAGAAGGCGCCGTTGATCTAACCCGCATTGCCGGTCTCAAAAATGCCGCAGTCATTTGCGAAATTATGAGGGAAGACGGAAACATGGCAAAACTTCCGGATCTCAAAAAATTTGCCGAAAAAAACAATCTCAAAATCTGTACAATTGCGGATATCATAAAATACCGCCATGAACAGGAGCGGTTAATTGAGAAACGCGTAACCGTAAAACTCCCCACAATGTATGGGGAATTCATCCTCCATCTCTATCGTTCTTTTGTTGATGACTACCTCCACCTTGCTTTATGCCTGGGAGTTGGCAGCAAAGACATAAACACACCGTCCCCATTGCAAAATAAACCGGTACTGGTAAGGGTACACGATGAATGTCTGACGGGCGATGTTTTCTGCTCTTTGCGATGCGACTGCGGAGAACAGCTTCATGACGCCCTCAAAATTATAAAGGAAAACGGTGAGGGTGTTTTGCTTTATATGAGGCAGGAAGGACGAGGGATTGGCTTAGAAAACAAATTGCATGCGTATCATTTACAAGATAAAGGATTTGATACGGTAGAGGCAAATGAGAAACTCGGACTTCCCGTAGATAAAAGGGACTATGGCATTGGCGCGCAAATTTTAAGAGACCTGGGCATTACTAAAATGCGTTTGCTTTCGAACAATCCCAAAAAATTTGCCGCGCTTGCAGGATATGGATTGGAAATAGTTGAACGCGTACCAATCATTGTTGAACCAAAAGCAGAAAATCAGAAATATCTGCGTACTAAAAAAGAAAAACTTGGACACATGATAGAGACGTAATAATGAACAACCGAAACAATGCTGGTAAAGCTTCAAAACCGGTAAAAAGATATTGAAACCACAAATTCTCCGGATTACACAGATTTTCAAATCAGGCATTTGACAGTATCGTCAGGATGCCTCCGCCAGCTTATCCAAAATACTCCGCAACATGCGCGGGTCGATGTATCGTATGCCCAGCTTATCCGCCCATTTGACAATGCCGGTATCCGCGGTCATCATTATGCCATCCATTTCTTTTGCAAGCAGGATTAAATCAACGTCTTCTTTGCTGTCAATAATTCCCTCACGCAGCGCCATGCGATATTTTTTTCTGAGATTTGCTATTGCTTCGGATTCGGTATCGGGCGAGGTTTCCCTTACAGCGGTTTCCGCCACCCTCAAGCCCTTGTCGATCCTCTGTCGGACGTCTTCAATAAGTTCATAGAGCAAAAATGCAGGAACGGTCAACTCGTAACGTTTCGGGGATTTCTGTTGCAATAACATTTGCAAATCAACTTGTATATCTTTTATCTC
>MHYI01000127.1:0-1365 GCA_001828295.1 Planctomycetes bacterium RBG_16_41_13
CCATTTCATGGAGAATGGAATTATACCGTTTGCCCAAAAAACATGTAAAGTTGTTACAGTTATTATGTGACAGTCCCTAAGTGATGATGAACATTGGCATTTTCTTGCTGAAGTTGGTAGTGCTTCAAACTGGGTGTCTTTTCATATTGCTTTAATGTGCTCTTTGCAAGAATATTTTTTGGGGCGAACGACATCATGTGTTCCTAGTTTCGTAATTTTCGATCAACCCAGCCAGGTATATTTCCCCAAGGTAAAGAGAGGTGTTACAGAAAACGATCCTAAATATGAGAGTGATGAAGACGTTGAAGCTGTAAAGAGCATATTTAAAACGCTTGCTAAATCAGTTTTAGATAAAAAAGGTGCATGGCAAAGCATTGTTCTTGATCATGCAGACAAGAGTATATATGGCGGAATTGAAGGTGTTCATGAAGTCGAGGAATGGCGAAGTGGGAAAAAGTTGATTCCGGCAGAATGGATTGGATGAACCGGGAAAGGTTATCCTATTCATGGGAAGGGAAACATGTCACCCAACAGAAGGCTGCCCGAGAATAAAGTTGAACCAAACGGCGTATATCATATATTGTTTATCTGGAAAGAATGTGTCAATATACAATATAAGGACAGATGTCTAAATACATTCTCAGACAACCTGTTAAATATTAAGTATTATAGTAATGATATTATTTATAATTTGAAATGCAACCCGATATCCTTCTGAAATCATTAAAAAAGATCGAAGCAGATTTGCCATTATAAAAAAGTGACCCCTAATTTTTCAAGAAAGCTATGAAAAAACCAAGAATTTTTATTGGTTCATCATCCGAAGCGTTACTTGTTGCAGAAGCTATTCAAGCAAATCTACAATACGACTGCTATTGCACTATTTGGACTCAGGGTGTATTTGGTTTAGGTAAAACACCGATAGAATCTTTAATATCTCAAGCCGAACAGTCAGATTTTGCCATACTGGTAATACATCCAGATGATCTAGCGAATTTGAGAGGTAAAGAAATACACATTGCCAGAGACAATGTTATTTTTGAACTTGGATTATTTATCGGAATGATCGGGAAAAATAGAACGGTGTTCGTGATCCCTCGAAATGTTGATGTTCATATCCCAACTGACCTGACTGGACTCACTCCAGCGAGCTATGACCCCAATCATCACAACTTGCAAGCAGCGTTAGGCCCTGCCTGCATAGAAATCAAGAACTTCATCAGAGAAAATGCATCAACATCCCCAAGCGCCAACAAAATAAGCCTGTTCGAAGATTTTGCAGAAGATTTCGAATCCCATTTAAGAAAAAGTTCATCGCTGAGCGTATTTTTTATACATTCTCGCAGATGGAGAGAAATGCACAAC
>MHYI01000127.1:1391-1955 GCA_001828295.1 Planctomycetes bacterium RBG_16_41_13
CCAAAATCCAAGCTTATCGCCATTTTGCCAAATATAAAAAACAAATCTCTGAGAGAAAGAATACAGCTTGGATTTAGCGACGGCCCGAGCATTCCAAGCCTAATTCTCGATGCTTACAGATATTTCTACAGCCTTAAACTTGATTTTAAAAGAAAAGTTGCGATCTATTCCTCAGATTTCTATCCAACATATTCATTTTATAGGTTCGAGACTGGTTGCATTTTTGCAATGTACCCTACTACCCCACGAAAGAAATCTGTTCCAACTATAAGTGCACTCCCAGGTGGCTCATATTTCTCCTTCGTCGATGATGACCTAAAATACATACTCGATAATCTAAAGCAGATTAATAACCCCGATCTGATAGCATTACTCGATCACTAGAGAAAGGTTTTATCATGCCAGAACTACCGGATATTACCGTTTATGCAGACAATTTAGCTCGTATCACATCAAACAAAAAAATTGTCTCAGTCATCTACCACAAAAGTCAGCGGCTCAATGTCCGGCACCAGACACTATCCGACGCTCTAATCAATCAAAACATAATTCGAGCAGATCGGC
>MHYI01000127.1:1995-6592 GCA_001828295.1 Planctomycetes bacterium RBG_16_41_13
GTCTATCCACTTAATGCTTCGTGGTGGTTTCAACTTTACAACGGCCCCAAGATCTATACGATTCCCGATTCTGTCTATAGCTTTCGATGATAACTCGTACCTCATTGTAAGTGACCCGAAAGGGTGGGTGACAGTTTCCCTAAATCAAGAATCAGATTCTTCGATTCCAGATGCATTAGAGGTAAGCGCAGACTATCTAAAAGCGATCATCGGGAAAAAGCCTAAAGCCTTAGCAAAAGCCTTTTTAATCGACCAAAAGGTATTAAAGGGTATAGGGAATGCCTATGCCGACGAAATACTTTGGCAAGCGCGAATATCACCAAAATCAATTGTCGGGAAGCTCCCCAATGAAGCAATTGAGCTTCTAGCTGCATCCATTAAATCAGTTTTGAACCATGCCATTACCAAAATCAGAGAAAAGTCCCCGGACATTATTTCTGGTGAAGTGAGAGATTTTCTGGAAATCCATAACCCATTAGTGTCAAAATCACCAACGGGTTTCCCAATTAACCGAGAAGAAATATCATCAAAGACAACGTACTTCACCAATGAGCAGATACTATACACCTAACTTCCCATTCAACTGAAGGCAACGACGGGGACAGGTCTTTATTCGTGAGTCGAGTAGGATGGGTTACACGAAGTGAACCCATCAGCATCATGATTTTGTTGGGTGTGCTTTGCTTTACCCAACATACAAAAACAATTGTCTTTGATGAAGGAATGATTTGTGACAAAAGGAAATAATAACTTGCCTAACAAGGGAATAATACAATATCGCAAATCACAGCAAAAGGGGCAACGTTCTTCCTTGCCGTAATAACCTGCAATAGAAAGAGCATATTATGCCATGAGGCAAATGTAGCGCCAATAAAAGAGGCATTCCAGTTTGTTGTCAAGAAACACACGTTGAGAATTCGTGCATTTGTCTTATTCCCCGATCATACCTGCTTGCGCGCTGTGCGCAGGCAAGTCCATTGTATTTGGACATTTGATGTAAAAGTAGGGCGTGAATAATTTGATTTGTTGGGTTTCACTTTCTTAACTCAACTTACACAACTTTTTAATATCTTATGGCTGAGCAGCAACCGCATATAATTGTAATTGCAGGAGCTAATGGTTCCGGTAAATCAACTACGGCTCCTTCTTTGCTTAAAGGCACTCTGGGAGTAACTGAGTTTGTCAACGCAGATGTCATTGCCGAGGGGCTTTCTGCTTTTTATCCTGAAGGTGTGGCTTTTCACGCGGGCCGTGTTATGTTGGAGCGAATACATCTCCTTGCAAAAGAACGGGTGGATTTTGCATTCGAGACAACCCTTGCGAGTCGTACCTTTGCCCCCTGGATAAAAGAGCTTAAACAAACGGGCTATATTTTCCACCTTGTTTTTCTCTGGCTTCCAAATGAGGAATTTGCAATAGCAAGAGTAGCAGAAAGAGTCCGCATGGGTGGACATAATGTGCCTGAAGAAACCATTAGAAGGCGATATAAGAAAGGTATGAATAATTTTTTCCAGCTTTACATGCCATTGGCGGATACATGGCTCTTTTATGATAATTCAGTTGCTGGAGTCCCAAAGCTTCTGGCTTCTGGTGGAAGAGAAATCGGCACATCGATCGAAAATGGATTGATTTGGAAGCAAATACAGGAGGAATATAATGATTGATAAAGTAGTAAAAGGCAAAATTTCTGAAATATTTGAAGACAAAGAGAAAATAACAAGAGCTCTATCTAAAGCTGTTAATGAAGCATTACTTCAGCATAAAACAGCAGGCAACCCCGTTGCGTCATGGGAAGACGGTAAGATCGTCTGGATTCCGCCTGAAGATATTCCTGTCGAGGGTAAAAATTAAAGGGTGGATGGTTTGTCGTCCCTACGCATTGATTTAAGAATGCCCCCACCTCAATCGTTCAAAAAATCTGAAGTAGGATGTTTGTAATATGAAGAAGTTAGACTTCCCAATCATCCCCATCATTGGGCTGCCAGGGGCACGAAAAAACACAACCCCCTGCTTCCCCCTTTCTTAAGGGGGACTTAAACGGAATGCGTTGGTTTGTTGGATCTCGCTTTCAGACTGGGTCAAATGAGCGATTTTCCCTCTTTCGGAAAATTTCATCCCCACTTCGATGGTTAAAATAGCTCATAATGCCATATAACGGGAAGAAAATTGGCACTATTTAGGAATTAGTCCCTACTTTTAGAATAAAAAAGTTCATTTGGCACAGTCTGTTTACTCAACGCAACTCAACTTACACAATTTTTAATGCAGTACTACGGATGGACACAGACGGACACGGATTTGATTGGTACGAGGCTTGTATTGGAGTTGCGTCATGAAAACCGAATATAACGAAATATACACGAAATTACACCAAATTTACAAAAAGTACCAGAAGGCATACAAACATAACCCGGATTCACATCAAATGTGTTGTATGTGGTCAACGGTCAATCCACCTGATACCATTGAAGATACCAAACAGATTCATGATATAGAAAAGTCCTTTGACATACATTTAGACGAAATGGATGCATATGAGCTTTATGATATGGATTTAGATGAAGCCACAAAAAGAATCCTTGAGATGAAAAGGGGAAAACAATGATAAGTCAATCAGGCCTACCTTCAAGGCTGGCCGGTTTTTTAGATGGTTTTCCTTTATTTATTTACTTCGGCTTTTTGATTTTCATATTATCGGTAGCAAAATGGGAAAGGAAAAAAGATGGGTAAAAAAAATAAAAAGAAGATTAGCAAAAAGAAAAACGTGGACACTGCTTTACCATCCTATTCATGGATGGAGGCAGATGGGATGCATGTCATGGCGCCTGGTGCCCAGCCATCTCCGGAACAACTTGAAGAGATGACAAGGATATTTCAGGATAGTATCCGCAATTCGCCCATGTGGGGTGAGATGATTAAGGAATATGGCGCTGAAAAAGCAGAAGAACTTCTGAAGCAGTGCAAAGCAAATCTTAAATAATGCTGCGTTTATAGGTTTCTGAATAAGAGATGGTGTGACAGTCCGGTGCGCCAGGCATATTCCCCAATATTCCATGATGGACGGTGATCGGCAACGCTTTATGAACAAATTTGAATAGGGTTTAGCCAAAAACGAGTTGCTTTCGGCTGGGCCCAGAGGAGCAAAACACCCTTGAGCAAATCCCTTACAAAAAAAGAATTTATACAAAAGCTTGCAATGAAAATGAACGCGGATGAAAAAACGGCCTCTGACTGGGTGGATGGTGTAACCGATTCGCTTTATGAAGCCTTTAAGGAAGGACAAGGCGTTTCACTGACGGGATTGGGGAGTTTTTATCTGGATTTTAGGGGGCATTCGTGCGCATTCAAATTCAATCCGAGTCAGAAATTAAAAAAATTACTTGGATGGTCATCTACCTATACCGGAGATATATGATATCGCTTGATATATCTCGTAGTAAGCGCATACATTATCACGGAAGGCATAAGAAAAATGAAGAAATCACTGATCATCTACGAAGAAGAAACTCAATTGTATGCTCGATTCGACCATCCAAAATGTCGGGAAGGTCTCTCTTATCATGCAAAAATGAGAATCAGGGACTCCGGTAAGTTCCCGGTAGAATTGACACTGACTTTTAACGGTATTTACCCCTATGGGCCGCCCATGCCGCCGGAAAAACATGAAATAAAGGCGACTTCGATTATGGATTTATACTCAAAAATACTGAGATGGTTTAGAAAGTATGGTTATGAGGTAACGTAATGTGCATGTAAAAACCTACTCAAATGAAAATTAAGTACCTGTGCACCCTGTGGGGTATGAATCAGCCTACCCTTGAGGACAACCTCAAGGCGATCAAGGATGCCGGGTTTGAAGGGGTTGAAATGAAGGTTCCCGATGACTGCGTCGGGAGAGACAGGCTTGGCGTCCTGCTCAATGAAAGCGGGCTGGATTTGGTTGCTCAGGTCAGGGCTGAAGGGGCGACCACTGATGCGCAAATAGAATCCCTGAAAAAAGGGCTCGGCGAAGTTCTTGGGCTAAATCCCTTGCTTGTGAACGTCCATTGTGGCAAGGATTTCTGGCCTTTTAGGGAAAACAGAAGGGTGATTGCAAGCGCCCAAAAATTTGCCGGCGAACGTGGGATAAAGGCACTACATGAGACGCATCGTGGCAGGGCGACATTTTGTACGACGGCGACCATGTATATCATTGAGGCCGTGCCGGAGATAAGATTCACTGCGGATTTTTCACACTGGTGCTGCGTACACAATTCCCTGCTCCAGGATCAGCACGAGGCTGTTAGCCGCGTCATTGAACGGGCCGGTTACATTCATGCAAGGGTCGGCTGCGCTACCTCTCCGCAGATTACCGATCCGAGAGCGCCGGAGTGGAAGGATGCCGTTGAAGCACATATACGGTGGTGGGAAAAGATAGCGGAACATCACAAAAAGAACCACACGGAATATTTACCGATATGTTCCGAGTTTGGTCCGCCCCAATATATGGCTACCCTGCCCTTTACCGGAAAACCCATTGCCGATGCGTGGGAGATAAACTGCTACATGAAGGACATGCTTAAGGAGCGGTTAGGTCATTTCACGGAATCGTAAGGGT
>MHYI01000128.1 GCA_001828295.1 Planctomycetes bacterium RBG_16_41_13
AAAAAAGATAAAGGGTATGTTTTCGAACTCAATGGACATTTAAAAATTTCTCTTCCTGTCCCCGGGTATCATAATATTACAAACTGTTTGGCTTCTTTTGCGATTTGCAAAGCACTCGGTCAAGATATCTCCCGTGCAAAGGATGCCTTTTCCTCTTTTAAACTACCTTTAATGAGAATTGAGCAGCAACGAATAGGAAACATTACCATTATTAATGATGCTTACAATGCAAATCCTGAGTCTGTACGTGCAGCCTTACAGTATCTTAGTGAAATTGATGAAGAAGGGCGAAAAGTTTTTGTATGCGGTGACATGCTGGAATTGGGAAATGAGTCTGCCCAGTTACACAAGGAAATTGGGGAAACAGTATCTTACCTGAATATTGATTTATTATGGACTGTAGGAAAATATGCGTCTGAAATTGCAAAGGCGGCAAAATCATCAGGTACGCCTGAAAGGCAAGTCGTCAGTTTTCAGGATGTTTCAGACATTACGTCTACCGAAATAAATGAACTGAGAGAGAATGATATAGTATTAATCAAAGGCTCCAGAGGTGTGCATATGGAAAATATTATTGAGAAGTTTAAGGAATTTTTCTCAAAGCGTGTGCCGGCACATAATTGTAATTAACGAATAAATACTCACTATGGATTCCCAGAAAAAGGTACTGTTGGTGGAAAAAGACAATGCCATTTGGCATTTTGTACGAAGTATACTTAAAAAAGAGGTATATGATTTGGACTTTGCCGATGATGCTAAATACGCACTCACAAAAATTCAAAATAATACAACGGACCTGATTCTTTTTGATTGCAATTCTTTGGGGGTAAATATGTCCGAATTCATTTCCTTAATTAGAAACTCAACAGACAATATTCCAGGTATTATAGCGTTAACAAAGAATATAAACGACGATGCCGATTGTACCCAACCCGCTGTAGATGATTTAATTACCAAACCGCTCAATTCGACTGAGTTACAATACCGCATCAGCCGGGTTTTTGAACGTAGGAATATGATAGATTTATTGAACAAAGACCGGGCAGATTCAGAAGCGCTTCTTCAGATATCAGAAGCTGTATCCTCAACACTGAGTAGCAGAGAAATTCTCCACATTATTGTCAAAAAAGTTGCTTCCCTTTTTGACGCAACGCGTTGTTCTATTTTCCGTGTTGCTCACGAGGAGAAATCCGCCCAGGTTATTGCTTCTCACGATAATCCGGACATTGAATTGGAGATAACGGTTGATAATTACCCGGAGGTGAAGAAGGCGCTGGAGACAGGAGAAATGGTGATTGTTCAATATATTCTCCTTGACCCGTTGATGAAGGATGTGCATGAAAATATACAATCTCTGAAAAACAATGCGATTGTTGTTATTCCAATTATACTGAAAGACAACGTCATTGGAACTCTTTTTTTAAGAAGCGTTCGAGACAATAAATTCTTCAATGAAAGAGAAATAAAATTTTTGAAGGTAGTAGCTCGTATAGCTGCTAATGCCTTAGATAATGCCTTTCTTTACGAAAATCTGGAGTCCACACGGTTGCAGTTGGTACAGTCTGAAAGATTAAGGGCATTGGGAGAACTGGCTACTGGCGTAGCCCATAATTTTAATAATTTGTTGAGTGGCATCCTGGGGCACACACAAATGTTGCTTTCCAAGGACATCGATGCCTCAATCCGAGAAAGATTGCAAATTGTTGAAAAACTCGTGTTAGATGGAGGTGAAATTGTCAGAAGGATTCAGGAATTTACGAGACTTCGTACTACAAAGGATTTTTCAGCAGTCAATTTAAAGGATATTATAAACGACGTTGTTCGAATGACAGAGTTGAAATGGTCCGGGGGACATAATACTTCCAAGATAGTGCTACGCGTTGATGCCAATCAGATGGAAATTCCTATTGTAGACGGGAATGCAACGGAACTGAGAGAGGTTTTTATCAACATTTTATTTAATGCAGTTGATGCTATGCCGAATGGAGGAGAACTTAGGATTAGAACAGAAACTAATGGAAAGAATGTTTTTGTTTATTTCATTGACACAGGCGAAGGTATGTCGGAAGAAACCAGGAAAAGGGTATTTGACCCTTTTTTTACAACAAAGGGGTCCAAGGGCACTGGTTTGGGGATGAGTGTCGCTTATGGAATAATAAATAGGCACAATGGTCAAATCAGCATAGACAGCGAACTGGGCATAGGCACTACCGTTACTGTCCAATTACCCGTATCAGAAAAGGTTATTAAAGAAATTGAGTGTAATTACGGTCTCAGACGTGAAGAAAGAGCAAGGATACTTCTCATAGAAGATCACAAAATTACCTTGGATGTACTTGCCGAGAATTTAGTAAACCTTGGCTACTATGTCCAGAAGGTAGAAAGTGGTATGGCGGGTATTAAAATATTCAAGGGTGGGAATTATGATATTGTTATAACAGATGTAGGTTTGTGCGATATTTCCGGATGGACGGTCTCTAAAAAAATAAAAGAAATATCATCTCATGTCCCGGTCGTATTTATTACAGGCTGGGGCAATCAACTCAGTTCCTCTCAGTTAAAGGAATGTGGCGTGGATTACGTACTTACAAAGCCTTTTAAGATAGAAGAGATTTCAGCAATTATAAAAAAGGCTATTGATTCTAAAAAAGATGTCTAAAGCTAAGAAAAGAGGTTAAGAGGACTTTGCTATATAATTGGCTTTATTCGATAAATTCATTAGAAATATTTAAATACATATCTTTTCGTGCTTGCCTGGCTGCTGTTACTGCTTTTTTAATCAGTATTTTTTTTGGTCAGTGGTTTATTAAGAGACTGCGGATTTTAAAGGTTGGTGAGGATACAACAAAAACAGACTCTGAAGAACTCAAACGTATGCATTTCGATAAAAAAAATACACCGACAATGGGAGGAATTGTCGTGAATGTTTCTATCCTGGCCTCCGTTTTGTTCTGGTGTAATATCTACAATGAATATGTCCTCTTAATGATGTTTACGTTGATCTGGTTCGGTGTACTTGGATTTATTGATGATTATATTAAGCTTACGCAGAAGAATGCAGCCGGTTTGAGCGATGTATCAAAATTATTATTTCAATCAGCACTGGGGCTCATACTGGGATTGGTCTTATATTTCCATTTCAGTAAGTTTACCTGGGGTACCCAACTGGTGATTCCTTTTGTTAAAGATTTTAGACCCGACGTCGGTCCTTTTTACATATTGGTTGTTGCGTTCTTTATCGTTGGGATGTCAAACGCAGTAAATCTTACCGATGGTTTGGATGGTTTGGCAATAGGGTGCAGCATTATTGCCGGAATTGCTTTTGCTGTTATTGCCTATGCCTCTGGCAGGGTTGACTTCAGTGATTATTTAAGAATTCCTTATGTCCCCGGG
The DNA here is from genome assembly GCA_001828295.1 of Planctomycetes bacterium RBG_16_41_13. The sequence goes on from MHYI01000128.1 coordinate 3,394, forward strand.
AGTGGTGAATTGAGTATTTTTTGCGCTGCGCTAGTGGGAGGAAGCCTGGGATTCTTGTGGTATAACTGTTTTCCCGCGCAAATTTTTATGGGTGACACAGGTTCATTGACATTAGGCGGTATGCTGGGACTAATTGCTCTTATTGTAAAACAAGAACTGTTGATGGTTATTATCGGGGGAATCTTTGTTGCTGAGGCAGTTTCTGTACTTGTGCAAAAATTCTTTTATAAGATGACAAAGAGAAGGGTTTTTCGTTGTGCGCCTTTACACCATCACTTTCAGTTTAAGGGATGGCCAGAGACGAAAATTACCATCCGGTTTTGTATTATTGCGGCAATGCTGGCTGTATTCAGTCTTATACTGCTATAAAGGGGATTCGTTTGAAACACTCTCATTTCATTCTATACATTGTGGTTGCTCTGATAGGATTCAGTATTGTCACTGTCTATAGTACAGACCTGGCAACGTTTGGGGCTGGGGGGAAAAATTATCAATTAACGAAACATCTCTTATGGATATTAATGGGTTCGATATTATTAATAACCATGGCAAAGATTGATTACCATTACTTACAGAAATTGAGAATTCCCATTCTTGTTATATCCTTCGCACTGCTTTTGCTCGTATTGATTCCAGGAATTGGTACAGTTACTAACGGTGCACGCAGGTGGATTCGATTAGGCCATACTTTGGGTATACAGCCCTCCGAATTTGCAAAATTGGCGGTTATAATATTTGTTTCTGGCTATATTGCCAAGAACCAAAGTCACATGTCTAAATTCAAATGTGGTTTTATGATACCCATCGTTATTGTTGCGGTAACGGGTGCTCTTATAATCAAAGAGCCTGATTTTGGGAGTGCTGCGTTTATTACAATTCTATCAATAATTATGCTCATTGTTGGTGGGACCAGGTTCATTTATGTTTTTTTTACGATTTTAGCTACCGTACCGTTTTTGCACAAAATGTTATTCGAGGTTTCATATAGAAAAGACAGATTAATGGCCTTTATGGACCCATGGCAAGACCCTTCAGGAACAGGGTATCATGTAATTCAGTCGTGGATTGCCCTTGGTTCTGGTGGTTTGACAGGGTTGGGTGTTGGTAGCAGCAAACAAAAACTATTCTTTTTACCGGAAAGCAGCAGTGATTTTATCTTTACCATTATCGGGGAAGAGTTTGGTTTTATTGGAGTGTTAGTTATTATATGTCTATTCTTGTTATTAATATGGCAGGGGTTAAAAATAGTGCATGCAACCAAGGACGTATTTGGATTTTTTTTGGGATTTGGAATAACGGTGATGTTTGGGTTACAGGCTATTATCAACATTGCAGTTGTCTCTGGTATTGTTCCAACCAAAGGCATCCCCTTGCCTTTTGTTAGTTCAGGAGGGTCTTCTTTGTTATTCTCTATGATAGGAATTGGAATATTAATTAATATTGCAAGACAGTCTTTGGCGTCAGATACCTTAAACCTACATGTGAATATAGAACCAACAGAAGATAACGTTGGTAGATTATTGCCTGTGAGATTCTGGCATAATATAACGTCTAAAATAGCAGGTTTTTCGTGGCGATAGCGGTAAAATTCGTCAATAAGTCTCTGGTTTTGACATAAATTCTAAACATATATTCGTCATTTTACGCCTTTTTATGTTTATTTTTTGTACAAAGTGTGTCCTTGTTAAAGGTAAAGGGGTATAAAAAATGAAAGTCGCTTTTGCAGGAGGCGGTACCGCGGGGCATTTGATGGTGGGATTGAGTACAGCAGAAGAGATCCGTTCCAGGTTTAATGAGGCAGAAATAATTTTTTTTGGCACTGACAAAGAATTTGAAAAACGATGTGTAGAACAGCGAGGCTTCAGGTTTCAACGGATGCCTGCTAAAAGGTGGGGAAAATCGTTCAAGCAGTTATTCACGTTTATCATTGCAATAGGTATCGGCATTGTTGAATCCCTCATTGCGCT
>MHYI01000129.1 GCA_001828295.1 Planctomycetes bacterium RBG_16_41_13
TGCCTAAGGTTCAAACGGTAACTACCAAGGTATCCGGCGGTGCTCCGTTTTCGGGGGGAGGTGTTCCCGGAATGCAGGCAAATCTTAACTTATCGCAATCAAGTATGCTTCAGTCCTCCGGTTCTTCGGAAGAGGAGGAAACTGCGCAGACGCAATATGAATTAAGCAAGGTAGAACGTATGGTTTCAGACCACGGGGCGAATTTGAAAAGATTGTCCGTTGCGGTTCTTGTTGATGGCAAGTATGAAAAAATTGCGTCCGAAGACGGAAAAATACAACAAACGTATGTTGCCAGAAACAGTGAGGAAATGAAGGGAATTGCTTCTCTTGTAAAACAGGCGCTGGGGGTAAATATGGTTTCCCGCAATGATAGTTTTGAGATACAAAATGTACCGTTTTTTGAACCTGATTATGCAGAGGAAGAGGCGTTTTTAAAGAAGGAACAGCAAAAAGAATTTATGTTAAAACTGGCAAAAAACGGTTCGCTTGGCATAACCGTTTTGATGTTTCTGATGTTTATGCTGCGAAGCATGAAGAAGATTAAAAAGAAGTCGGCATCTTCGGTTGAAATGGAGCACGTTTCAGCTACGGGAAAGTCAGGAAAGCCAGGTAAGCAAGGATTTGCCAAAATGCAGCATGACGATGCAACAGGGAGGAATAAACTGTTTGAAGAATTACGCATAAGCAAAGAGCGGCAAGGCATCCAATACACAAAGGAGGAATTGGAAGCGGCAGTAGAAGAAATGCTGGCGATGGAAGAGTCGGAAAATCCTGAAGAAATAATGGAAGGAATGAAACGAGAGAAAAAACGAAAATTAATACTCGGACAAATGCATAAGGATACCGATCTTACCTCTACAGCATTAAAGAGGTGGATAGAAGGAGAATATATCTCATCGTAATAATAGTAAGATTTTCATGACAATCGGCAGTCGGCAGTCGGCAATCTACAATCTACAATCGGCAATCGGCAATCGGCAATCTACAATCGGCAGATTGCAGATTGTGGATTGGAGATTGTAGATTATAGACGGTGGAAGATAGAAATTATTATAAAAACCTCAACTTATTGAGAAGTTACCAAACTTGTTTGTCCGTGTGCATTATTGTTATCCCCTGTTTCATAATATACCTTACAGGGTCACAAATTACGAAATGTAGAGCGAAGAGTCTCTTCGCTCTGCAACAGCAACTTTTAAGAAATCACAATTTGTGAGCCCGTAAGGTATAATCCGTCAACACTCTTTTTTATTTTGATAAAAGAACAGGATATTATATTGATATGAAAACGAAATTGAACTTGTCAGGCATACAAAAGGCAGCAATTGCCTTGTCGATACTTGATCCTGATGTCGCTTCGGAAATACTTAAGACCTTTGATGAGAATCAGATTGTGGCGGTATCCGCTGAAATTACCCGTATGGAAAATGTGGATAATGAGATCGTGGACGCCGTTTTGGATGAACTCCGGCAGGAAATGAAACTTTGCGGCGGCCTGGTGGAGCATGATAAAAATGCCTTTAGAAAAGTGCTTGAAAAAGCGATTGGGGCGGACAAAAGTGATGATATCATAGCGAATGTGGAGCAGGGGGTGATGCTCCCCACGCCTTTTTCCAATTTAAAAGATGTTTCAGACGATGAATACATGCGGTTGTTGATAGGAGAACACCCGCAAACGATTGCACTCATATTATCATATACGGAACCGGAACGCGCTTCCAGGCTGTTGTCCAGATTTCCCCTGGAAGCACAATCTGATATTATCATGAGGATCGCAACGCTCGAACTCCCTCCGATAAGTTTAATTACCAAGGTAAACGAGGTAGTTATGGCAAAGATAAAAACGGAAGGAAGAAGACGAAAGACGCCTGCGAAGAAAAGGCATAAATTTGCATCGGAGATTATTGGCGGGCTGGAGGGCGGAGTGGATAAGGATGTGATTGAACAAATAAGCCGTAGAAATCCAGAGCTTGCTGAAGAAATAAAGAAGTTGATGTTTACTTTTGATGATATGATTTTTGTTATTGATGAAGCGTTTAGGAAAATACTTACGGAAGTGGATATAAATGTTATTGCGCTGGCATTAAAAACGGCGAACGAAGAGGTTCAGACAAAGTTTTTCAAAAATATGTCAAAACGTATTGGCGAGACGGTAAGGGAAGAAAGAGAGCTGTTGGGGCCGAGATTGCTGTCCGAGGTGCAGAGCGCACAATTGCAGATTGTAGAGGCGGTAAAGCGGCTGGAAGCAAAGGGAGAAAATGTTATTCAAAAGAAGGGGGGGTCTTCCGGCAAGGACGATAAATTAGTATGAAAACCGGGAAGCGCGTCTATTCTTCACCTGTTATAAAGGGCGTGAAAGTTATAGAGACTGTAATACCTCATTCTCATAAAAAGCAAATAAACACGCTTAAAACAGAAGAAGGGTTAATAAATATAAAAGAAGAAGAAGAAAAGCTGAAAGAACTTGAATTCGCAAAGGAAAATGAATTAAGGGCGTTAAAAGAACAAGAAATCAGACTGGTGAGAGAAGAAGCCTTCAAAGAGGGGAAACTCTCTGCGGAAAAGGAGTTTCAATCAGAGGTAGAAAAGACAAAAAAAAAATATGCAGCATTGATCACACTGCTTGAGGATGCGGTGAAACAATTAACGGAGAAAAGAGAAATAATCTGGAAGGACTCCGAATCGGAGATCATACATTTCGTATTGGCAGTTGCGAATAAAGTTGTTGGTTATGAAATCGGCGAAAATGGCGCCAGCATTATAAAACACGTTGTCGCAGAGGCTCTTTCTTACGTTGGGAATAATAAGATCGTCTCCTTGCGTCTTTCACCGGAGGATTATAAACGGTTTACGGCCGAAGACGCAGGGATAAAGGATTTTAGCATAAAAATCATAGAGGATAAAATGATATCAGCCGGCGGTTGTGTTGTGGAAACAGATTTTGGCGATGTTGAAAGCTTGCTTGAAACACGGTGGGAAGAAATTAAAAAATCTGTAGGGGAAAAAGAGTGATGGCCACGCAATGCATTGATTTTGCTTTGCACAAAAAAAAGGTATCGGAATCGGTGTTAGTTCAACGCACCGGAAGGGTTGCCCATATAGCAGGTTTGGTAATAGAATCAAACGGACCTTCTGTTCCTGTAGGAGAACTATGTTACATACATTCCAATAATGGAGAAACGCCAATACCGGCAGAGGTGGTAGGATTTAAAGAAAAAAGGATTCTCCTTATGCCCATCGGGGAACTTGAGAGAATAGGCCCGGGAAACAGAGTAACCGCTTCAGGCTCGCAGTTAACAGTGGGCGTGGGAATGGGGCTAATGGGAAGAATCTTAGGGGGACTGGGAGAGCCGATGGATGGAAAAGGGCCGTTAAACGTTGAAGAAAGGGTATCCATTTATAATTCTCCCCCGGATCCTTTGACCAGAAGCAGGATAAAAGAGGTGTTGGAGACAGGTGTACGGGCAATAGACGGCATGCTTACCTTCGGGCAGGGACAGAGATTGGGAATTTTTGCCGGGAGCGGCGTAGGGAAAAGTACCTTAATGGGCATGATTGCCAGGAATTCCGGAGCGGAGGTTAATGTTATTGCGCTTATTGGCGAACGCGGAAGAGAAGTCCGGGAGTTTATTGAAAAAAATCTCGGAGAAGAAGGCATGAAAAAATCGGTAATTGTATCGGTTACTTCTGACAAACCTGCTTTATTAAGGGTAAAGGGTGCTTATATCGCTTCCAGTGTGGCGGAATATTTCAGAGATCGTGGCATGCGGGTATTACTCATGATGGATTCCGTTACAAGATTTGCCAATGCACAAAGGGAAATTGGGCTGGCAATAGGAGAACCCCCGACCTCAAAGGGCTATACCCCTTCAGTGTTCGCTTTATTGCCAAAGCTTCTGGAGAGAAGCGGCACGGGCACGAAAGGCAGCATCACTGGTATATATACGGTATTGGTGGATGGCGATGATATGAATGAACCCATTGCCGACGCCGTAAGGGGTATTCTTGACGGACATGTGGTGTTGTCAAGGGCAATGGCGTCCCAAAACCACTATCCCGCCATTGATATCCTGGAAAGCGTCAGCCGGTGTATGGATGACATCATTACCGGTGAACACAGGAAGGCTTCGCAGATGTTAAAGGCAATATATGCAACGTATAAAGAAGCTGAAGATATGATAAATATCGGGGCGTACGCAAAGGGGAGCAACAAGAAAATTGATTATGCCCTATCAGTCATAGATGCTATAAACGAGTATCTTAAACAGGATATGACCACAAATGGTAATTTTAACGAATCCATTTCGAAATTATCGGCATTGTTTAAATAAGGTCACGGTATTATTGGTGTATTCGGCGTAAAAACCAACGCCTTAATCCACCCTACATAACTGCGCTCTTTGCAGTTAACACTGGGCGGGTTCAGGTTTGCAACCTGAACCCGCCGAGGTTTTTATTCGTGCCCTTCGTTCTTCGTGGTTAAACTCTTTTTGGTTGCGGCTATGCTAAGCTATGAAATTTAGTTTTAAATTCCAAAAATTACTTGATATTGAAAAATGTAAAGAAGAAGAGATTTCCAAAGAGTTAAAAACTGCGCAAAAAAAACTCCAGGAAGAAAAGAAGATGGAGTTATTGCTAAAATCCCTGCTTGAAACAAGGCAGACCGAAATGACAAAGATGCTGCAGACGTATGCGGATGCATCGACATTTGTTTTGTTTGAGTCGTATTTTGCCAGTCTTAATCGTGACATTATTGCCCAACAATCAAAAATAAAAAAAATTTCTGAAGAGTTGGAGCAAGTAAGGCAAAAATTATTAGCTGTTTTTAAAAAAAGAAAGTTGCTGGAAAAACTAAGGGAAAGGCATAAAAAGGAATTCGATGATCAGGAGAAACGCCTTGAAATTAAGAAACTGGACGAGATAGCAACCTCTCGATTTTATCACAAACACATCAGGGAAAAGGATGTACTGGAATAATCAATTTATGGAGATTATACTATGAAGCTTCCGATTAACAAAAAAATGCTGATGATGGCCGGAGTGGGAATGGTCGTTCTGGGAGGCGCCGCATATTGGTTTCTTTTTATGAAGGGGAAAGCCCCTGTACCGGAACCGGAAGCGCAGGAAGTATCTCAGGAGAATATCGATGCGCCAGCGGCAGATACTGCCGGCGGAGAAGGGAAAGAAGCAAAGAATTTGCATACGAGCAAGCTGCCTTCCGTCTATAAATCGAACGCAGCAAAGGTGTTTAAACCCTTGTCATCAAGCGAAGTCTCAAAGATGATAAATGAAATAACAGAAGAAAAACGCGAATGCAATAAAAAGAAGGAACTCCTGGATCTTAGGGAAAAAATGCTTGAATCACTACGCGCCGACCTTGAAAAAGAGCGATATGAAATTGAAACACTCAGGGAAGAGTTGAATAAGGCGTTTGAGTTGATAACCGCAAGAATGCAGGAATTAAAGAAGGAGACTATTCAATTTGATGATATCGAATCGAAGAATATCAAGAAGTTGGCCGAGGTTTATGAGGGAATGAAACCTCAAAAGGCTGCCATGATTTTAAAGGAAATGGACGAGGAGACCGCGGTAAAACTGTTAACAATGATGGATAAAAAAACATCTGCAAAAATATTGGAATCTGTTACTCCGTTTCTTGCGGTAAAGCTTAGCGAAAAGCTGAAATTGCTTGAAGATGGGGCACGGAGCAGTGGAAACCAATAAGGGCGGAGATTTTTTTTCTGCATTTATTTTAATAAAGTGATAAAACATTTTAATAGTTCACCGCAAAGACGCAAAGGACGCAAAGGAAAACTTAAAATGATAAAAGAGGGTAACACTTTAGTTTTTTGAAAAATCCGTCCATGCTTTAACCCCATGCTTCAGCATGGGGTTAAGAAATGAAAATGTCAGGGGCTTTAGCCCTATATTCTTTGTAACATTTTAGCTTTTTGAAAAAACACCGCGCAAAGCTCCGTTAGCGCCTTTTTGAGAATTAATATTCAATATTCAATATTCAATGTAAAAGAATAGCGGCAAATGAGCAACAATTTGAGAATTGAACATTGAGAATTGAAT
>MHYI01000130.1:0-6401 GCA_001828295.1 Planctomycetes bacterium RBG_16_41_13
GAATATCGATAAAGGGGATTTATTGATTGCCTGCAGTAGTTCAGGGAGTACGCACATTACCTGCTACATAGCGGAATTGGCAAAAAAATCCTTTGCCACTGTTGCTGCAATTACCTCGCAGAAAAATTCAGCTCTTACTGAATATGCCGATATTATCGTAGATCTGCCCGTGCAGGAAATCCGTACGCACAACAAAATCAATGGTTCTATCCAATTCCGCAGCACGCTTTTCGAACAAGCCTGCCTTGTGTATTTAGACGGCGTAATTCATTTGCTCGTGACGGAATTGAGAAGTTCGGAACAGGAAATGAACCGGCGGCATTCAAACCTGGAATGATATGATTAGCGCTGTTTTTTTGTTATCTTTGAAATGAAACATTGAATAATAGCAGCGAATATCTTGAAAGATAATCGCACGCTGAATGCATCAATAAGTATCCTTCGGTATGTCCTTCTCCCTGAAACGCTGTCAAACAAGGCCCCTTTTAATTCAGGGTTGCTTTTGGCAATCTGAATAACACTGCCCAAAAAACCATAATACGCACCCCATATAATAAAGCGCCTGACTGCCCTTGCATAGGGCAAGTCCTTAATGACGTCGTAAAAACTGTTATAATATGAAGTATGAAAAGCCCTTTTTGATATGCCAACGTTCATCATGGTTTCTGCCGCTTTAATGCCCATTAAGCATGCCGCATTCACCCCCTTGCCCTTAAACGGACGGATAAGGCCTGCCGCATCCCCGATAATTACATATCTGTCGCCAAAGGGATTTTTTGCAGGTTTCACCGGAAAACACCCTCTATGATAGTCGCAGTGTCCTAAAGCATCTTTAAAGCCTTCCGGAAGCTGGTTCATCACCTCGGGTTGCTGCAAAAAATTGTCCATAGATTTTGAAGAAATTTTAGCCCCTGCAATGTTGATGGTATAGTGGTCTGCCTTTGGGGTGATTGCACCAAACTCTATTTCTTTTATCGACGATAAAAAGGCATGGATATATCCATCCGTGTTTTCTAAATCATGATATTTCCCTTTGGGATGAAATTTTGTTAACAGGGAGAGTAAATATTTCGGGGGTTTATACGGTGTGCCGCTTTCAAATAGTTTATGTGTGCCTTCTTCTATGCCAAAGGCGCCTATGACAACATCGGCGACTGTGTGCCGGCTGTCACTATAGATTACCATCTTTTCCTGTCCGATTTCTATATCAGTAACCTTGCTTTTGATTACGGTAACGCCGGCTTCTTTTGCTTTTTGTAAAAGATATGCATCAAATTGAATCCTGCGAAGGGCGTAAGATATTTCACCGTTGCCTTCAAGCTTTATCGTTTGCCCATTTGCGTGAAGATAATAACCTGGTATATCCCTTTTCACCAGATGCCATGGGAAGGGGATTTTTAAGGTATCCTCCAGGATATGTTCAATAGGATGGGAGAGTACTCCGGCACATTCATTGTGTTCAATTCCTCCTTCAAAATCCTTCATTTCGTATAAAATAACGTTTACGTCAATGTTTTTTTCTTTGGCAAGATGTTTCAGGGCAATCCCGCAACTGGCGCCTGCAGGCCCTCCTCCGATTATAACGACGGTGCTTTGATTTTTCAGGGGTCCCAATGACAGTGTTTCTTTCGATCTGGCTGTTCCCGCACGATTTGTATTGGTCAGTTTACGGAAATACCCATATACCATTTTTACCGCGGAGAGGAAATTATGGGGAAACATAACTGCCTGTAACCGGAAGCTCATTGCGTCGTAAAATATTTCCTTATACCCGATGTTGCCGGTAACCATGTTCCACAAAATGGCATTGATGCGCTGCGCCCCCCAGGTATCCTTGTGTTTGCAGAGGTAGTCGATGTGCGTGTTTGCGATGTGTTTTTTTGAGGTGATATAATCGTGAATGTTTAATATAAGTTTGCCGTAAAAGTTGTCGCGCGCCAGTAATTTCAGCGCCGGCACATAATACGCTTCCTTAAAATCCTTTTCTGAAATGCCATGATAAAAAGCGGCGTAAGCAGCTAACCGGGAAGTTTCAAAAGACGATTCAATGCCGTTTTTATAGGTACGGGAAATACTTGCATCTCCAATTATCACGAATCTGTCAGAGTAGGGGTGTGTGGCATGAGAGACCGGGATTTTGGGAAAACAGATGCATATGTTTTCCGGCAGCGACCACCCTTCGGGCAAAAGGTTACGTATTCCGGGGTGCTTTATAAAGTGCATTAAATGCGCCTTTGTGATATCTTCATTGCCGACGAGGGATACGGTAACGTAGTCGTCTTTGGGTATAAGCGCTGCAAATTTAATCGGCTTGATTCCCAGAGAAAATACGTAAATTGTTCTTCGGAAACGTTCCCTGATATAAGACCTCCCCAGTGGGAGTTCCGCATTGCATGTGCGTATCGACCGCGGTTCGCGATACCCATGTTTCTTACCTACGATTCTTTTGGTAAGGGCAGTATTCACCCCGAATGCGCCAACGGCGAGATTTACCGATATTTTTTTTCGTATGCCTTCCTCCCGGTATACAATATTTACCAAATGCTGAGGATTTTCCGGCAGTTCAATTTCTTCAACAATCGCAGAAAGTACCTTCGCTCCCATAGAAGCGCTGTGGTTTAATAAAAAATCATCAAAACTAATGTTTGCGGCAGAGGGGGAATATCTGGGGCCGTTCCCGCGGAAAACGCTAACAATTCTTGGTTTATGGCCCGGCAGCGGGTGATGGAGAGAGACGCCGCGTTCCTGCGACTGAAAGAAATATCCGTCTATTTCGTTTTGAATGCGTGACGTCGGAAGTACAATTCCTTCCTGTTCCATTTTTGCAATAAGGGTCTCCGACAATACCCCCGCGCACATTTTACAGCCAACAGGACCTTTCTGGATAAAATCCTTTCCGCATAGAATGTAAATGGTAATCTTTTTATTCAGTTCCTTTGCCAGTTTTAATGCAAAGTGCGCAAAAAAACTCCCCGCAGGCCCGCCGCCAATAATCGCTATCGTATCGTTATCTTTTAATGGTCCTATATTTGTTTTCATAATTCACATTTCATCTCTCGTGCTTGTTTGATTTCGGCTTGTCCATGTTAGTACCATATCAGTAATTTCTTCGCATTTCTTTGCAAAATATTTAATTGTGAAATTGGTCAATTATAAGCTGGTGACGATTTTTTAATCTGTGTAATCTGTGTAATCTGTGTAATCTGTGGTTACGCCTTTCGTATTTCGTGCTTTTTTGATTCCGGCTATGCCAGCTTAGGTTACAAAGTTTTCAATTGAAATGTCCATCAAGTTGCAAGTATTTTATTTTCAACGACAATCCTGCCTTTTTTAATAACGGTTTGTACGTGATTTATACCGAAATAATAGGATAATTGCTGATAATCATCGATATCCAGAATGATCATATCCGCTTGTTTTCCCGCCTCTATACTTCCAATTCGGTGCGCCATAGAGAGCGCGTGCGCGGCATTTATTGTCGCCGCATTGATTGCCTGAGGGGGCGTCATGGACATTTTCAGGCTTGCAAGTGTAATCATTATTTGCATATTGAGGCAAGGGCATGTTCCCGGGTTAAAATCGGTTGCCAGCGCTATGGCTAATCCATTTTCAAGCATCTCTTTTGCAGGAGCATACGTATTTTTCATCAAAAACAACGGTATCCCAGGCAGTAATACGCAAACGGCCTTGCTGCCAGACAATTGATGTATTTCTTTTGATGTGATGCAATCAAGATGTTCAACCGATACGGCGTCATATTGAATCGCCAGCGGTATTCCGCCAACATCTTTAAATTCATTGGCATGGAGTTTTAATTGAAAGCCTGCGTTTTTTGCAGCAAGGAAAATCTTTTCTGTTTGTTTTGCGTTGAAAGCGCCTTCATCGCAGAACACATCGCAAAATGTCGCGTATTCCCTCGCAAACGGCAGCATATCGCAAACCAGGTCAACGTAGGCATCAGGGTCATGTTTGTATTCGACAGGGATTGTGTGAGCGCCTAAAAAAGTGGGAACGATATCCAGACAATGCGTCTTTTGAAGATGCCTGATTGTTTTAAGTATCTTTATTTCGTTCATTAAGTCAAGTCCGTACCCGCTTTTGATTTCAACAGTAGTAGTGCCGTGCAGCAGCATATCGTCAAGACGTTTTTTGGTTAGCGCCGCAAGTTTTTCTGCGCTCAATTTACGGGTAGTATTAACGGTGTTTACTATCCCGCCACCTTTTTTCAGGATTTCATGGTAAGTAGCTCCCTGGATTCGTTCGACAAATTCAGCGGCCCGATTCCCTCCGAAGACAGCATGTGTATGGCAGTCAACAAAACCGGGCATCGCTGTTTTCCCGTAAGCATTAATGATTTTATTCGTGTCGGCGGCATAGAGATCCATTATTTCTTCGGAGGCAGATACATAAAAAAACTGCCCATCCTTTATTGCAACAGCGCCGTCCTCTATGATGCCTAAATCGTCCATTTGCCAGGAAGTCTTTGGTTTTTGCGTTGCTCCCCGAATGGTAAGCAATTGGCCAATATTATAGATGATCAGGTCAGGTTTGTTTTCCATTATATTCCGTGAAAAATGTTTTAGTTGTATTCTGAACGATAGTCTTCATATTCTCTATAGGTGTTGAGATTGACAAAAGATTTTATATCCTTGCCCGATTTCATAAGTTCTTCTTCGTTAACATGCCGTACATTTACCTTCTGTAAGAAATCAGACAACCGCAGGTCTTCTTCTTCAAGGCATCGCCGCATTGTTTGAATGCAATTTTTTGAATAAAATGCATGAAGAGGTTCCGGTCCGCGGACTGTATGCGGGACAATTACATCATAATTGTTGCTTTTGACAAGTTCCTTCATATATACAATTACTTCCTTATTAATAAATGGCATATCGCAGGCGATTACAAATGCGTAAGAGTACTTTGAATAAATCAGTCCAGCACAAATACCACTCAGCGGACCTCTTCCGGGCATGACGTCAGGAACGATTGGCAATTGTAAGTGTTCGTATAAGGAGGAGTCATTTGCGGAAATAATTATTTCCTGAAATATATGCCTTAACATATCGATTTGAATTTCGATGAAGGATTTATTTCCATAGGTAAGAAATGCCTTGTTTGTTCCCATCCTGGTGCTTTTCCCGCCGGCCAATATAATTCCTGTCATTTTGCACATCTCCCATTTGCTCATTTTAAAAGCATTGACACGTTAATTTTCTCTGTGTTATAATTTTAACTCAATTTTAACTTTTTACTAAAAAAATAATTTTTATCTTGTACAAGGCAATATTTATGAATAAAAAATACCTCTTCTTACCTATGGCGGCAATGCTTTCTTTTGGAAGTTTTAGTACCTACCATCAGAGTGTGTCTGCGAACTCTGAAACCAGCATAGTACTTGTAAGTAAAGAATCAAAAGCAAAAGAAGATAAGGATGTTGTTGCTATCGTCAATGGACAAAATATTACCAAAAATGAGTTATATGAACTTTTACTAAGTTCTTATGGAAATGAAGGGCTTGATGTTCTTATCAGAAGAACGCTTATAAACCAGGAGGCAAGAAAACATGGAATATCACTTACCACTAAAGAGGTAGAAAACAAGATAAACACCCTTGTGCAGCGCGAAGTAAACGCTTTAATGCAAACGTACAAAATAGAAAACGAAGCGGATCTTGATAAGGAACTGGAAAAGATCGGTGCAAGTCTTAAAGAGTTTAAAGATAAATTAACGAAGAAATTAGTAAAAGAGGCAGAGATTGAATTACGCGCTGAAAAGGTTGTAATGAAGACGATTTCAGTATCAGAAGAGGATTTGCAAGAGGCATATAAAAGTATTTACGGAGAGAAAATCGAGGCGCAGCAGATAGTTTTGAAAACGAAAAGAGAGGCGGAAGAAACTCTTGAGAAACTGCGTTTAGGCGCGGATATTACGAAAATGGCAAAGGCCCAGTCGATTGACCGCGCTTCCGCTTCAAGAGATGGGAAGATGTTGCCATTTAGTCCGGAAGATGACATTGGAAAATCAGTTGCACATCTCAAGCCGGGTGAGCTAAGCGGTATTATAAGCACGAATTACGGGTATCACATTATAAAAATTACCGATAGAAAAACCGGAAGTGACAAAAAGTTTGATACGGTTAAAAAAGAGTTGGAAGAATTAGTACGGGAGAAAAAATACAGGGAAAGATTAAGGCCGTGGCTTGTCAATCTCGTTGAAAGCGCTTCCATCACAAAAAAAATAGCGACCGATTAAACAATCGTGTCCGTGCTATTTTTATGTTGGCATTTTGTGTCTTTAACAAGGTGCGTTGTACCCGATAACACCTGATTTGGCAGCAACTTTTTCAACAAGCTAAATTACTGCTAAATTTTTAAAATCGTAACATTTTTCCTTGTAGTGGC
>MHYI01000130.1:6420-6797 GCA_001828295.1 Planctomycetes bacterium RBG_16_41_13
CAAATGTAGTTACCTACCCAGACGGTATATCATAAATATCACTCCTCTTAAATCGTCTTTCTGCATAAAATGCAAGCTTTTATTATTAACTTTTATCAATAATACCCCGGTGCAACCTTTTGGAATAATTACTTCAGAATATCTATAGTTTAGATTTTTGCATTTTCTCGTTTGATTTTACAGAATTGAAAGTTAAATTATAAGAGCATTTTTCATATCGTAATACGAAAGGCGGAACCACAGATTACACAGATTGCACAGATTACACAGATTAAAAACTTAATATTTTGCCAAAAAGCACGCACTGACGAATGGAAGTGTGCACAAAAATTATTGATAAGGTACTACGTCTGAATGCATGCATTGATGAAATCAAA
>MHYI01000130.1:6841-7662 GCA_001828295.1 Planctomycetes bacterium RBG_16_41_13
TGAAATAAAGGATGTTTGTACCCCGATTCCAAAAAAAGTATATCTGTTTATGAATCAACACATTGGCGCGCCGGCAAAACCAATTGTCAACAAAGGGGATCAGGTAAAAATCGGACAGTTAATTGGCGAGGCGCATGGTTTTGTTTCCGCCAACATACATGCTTCCGTTTGCGGCAAGGTCGTTGATGTGTCGCCGTATCCGCATCCTGTTTCCGGTACAAAGTCTCTGGCGGTAGTTATCGAGAATTCCGGCGAGGAAGAATGGGCTGAGACGTTGAACGTCGAACAGGATAGTGAAAATATCACACCGGAAGAGATCAGACAAAGGGTTTTCTCCGCCGGTATTGTCGGACTTGGCGGTGCAACATTCCCCACACACGTAAAACTTACTCCCCCAAAAGACAAAACGATAGATACTATAGTGATGAACGGGGCGGAATGCGAACCATATCTTACCTGCGATCATTACGTTATGCGTAACAATGCAAATGAAGTCCTTGAGGGATTGCGGCTTGTTATGAAATGCATTGGTTGCAAAAAAGCACATATCGGCATTGAAGCGAATAAAAAAGATGTCTACGAATTATTTAAAAATACCCTGGCGGGAGACCCTTCCATTAAAATAGATTTATTGGAAGTAAAATACCCTCAGGGTGCGGAACACCAGCTTATTAAAGCATTATTACGTCGTGAATTCAAACCTACTCAGCTCCCCATGGAAGCAGGCGCTGTCGTTATAAATGTTGCAACGGCGTTTGCAATCAATAATGCAGTGAAATATAAGCGTCCTTTGATCGAAAGAATAATTACGGTAACGGGGA
>MHYI01000131.1:0-578 GCA_001828295.1 Planctomycetes bacterium RBG_16_41_13
TTTCTCAAAAACCCTGAAAGAAGCGCCGAATGCAGCGCTGCTCTATCATGCAATGGGAAATGTGTATGTCAGGGAAGAAAATTACGAAAAGGCGCTGGAATATTACCATAATTCCCTGGAATTGTATCCACTCTACCATGCTGCATACAATAATATCGGTACGATATACAACAAACACGCACTTTATGACGAGGCAATAACTGCGTTCAAGGAAGCTATAAAAATAAATCCTGATTACCTACAGTCACACTTTAACCTTGGAACAACCTATTACCAGAAAGGAATGACAGAGGATGCCTCCCGCGAATTCAAAATAGTCATCACCCTCAACAAAAATTACGTGAAGGCACACAACAATTTAGGTATCATTTATGCTGAAAAGGGGCTGTTAAATGAAGCCATTGCAGAATTTGAAGAGGTGCTCAGGCTCGATCCCCACAGCGAAAAAGCCCTGAATAATCTGGCAATAATCAAAGAAGAATTGGCAAGCAAATCTCTAAACAAAAACTTATAATGATGTAACAGCTAGTTTTTTGAAAAATCTTAATAAAAAGTTGCTTTACTAATCTGTATGGAAA
>MHYI01000131.1:1015-2657 GCA_001828295.1 Planctomycetes bacterium RBG_16_41_13
ACACTATTTCAAGATATTTACCGTGTCGGCGGCGGATGTCACTGGGATTATATGATGCACACCTACCCCATAATGCGCACTGCATTTGGCAGGATAGCCATGTGCCTGAACCCGAGACACTCCTGCCTGCTACTCCTTGAAAAGATTATTTTTAAACAAAAACGCTACAGGCAAATTACCTGCATTTCAGAACAATGCCGAAGAGAAATCCTGCACCATTACAAATTACCTGCAAATGACATTGAGATTATTTATAATGGCGTGGATACCGATGTCTTTACACCTCGCATGAGACTGCAATATAGAGACGCCGTAAGGGAAAAATACCATGTCACATCAGACGAAGTCCTTTTGCTGTTCGTTGGTTCAGGGTTTAAGAGAAAAGGTTTGCATCATACCATCGAGGCTTTGTCCTTGATAGACAGAAGCAAAAAGATAAAATTACTTGTTGCGGGGAGAGGGAGGATGAGAAAATACCTGAAACTCGCACAAAAAAAAGGTATTACAGACAGGGTAATTTTTGCCGGTGTATGTAAACATATCCAGGAAATATATGCAGCAGGCGATATCTTCGTTTTCCCGAGCGAGTACGATGCCTTTGGCACTGCCTGTCTTGAGGCGATGGCATCGGGACTGCCGGTCATTGCCAGCAGAACCAGCGGTGTGTCGGAGATTATAAGCCACCGTACGGATGGATTTATTATTAATCACCCCATTGCTGCTAAAGAAATAGCTGATTACATTAAAGTACTTTTAGAAAAAGAAACACGAGAAAATATGGGCGCTGCTGCAAGAAAAACATCGGAGACCTTCTCTTTTAATGCCAATGTAGTAAAAACACTCGATATCTACCAAAAAGTATTAAATATCCACCGATAAAAATCAATGACACATTATCAAATCTTACATAATACCCGATGGATAACGAATGACTTTCCATTGGATGTTTTAAAAAAAATAGTCTGCTCTATAGACAGCGGGGAAGATTGTGAAATCATAAGGAGCGGATATTTTAAGAAGGTGTTAAAATACACCCATAATCAGGCTTCTTTCTATATAAAACAATACACGACAGGGCACTTCAGAGACGCCATTAAATCCGTGTTTTCCCTGTCAAAGGCACAGAGCGAATGGAATAAGAGTCATGAACTCATCAAGCATCGCCTGCTCACAGCAGAGCCGGTTGCTGTGGGAGAAAAGAGACATTTTGGGATACTGAAAGATTGCTATATAATTTCAAAGGCGATACCCAATGCCGTGCCCGTCCGGGAACTATTATTGACAACTCAACAATCCTCGTTTGGTTATAATCCATCGCAGAAAAATACCTTAGTGAAAAACCTCATTTCCTATGTTAAGACGATGCACGATTGCGGCATTTATCACGGCGAACTCCACGCTGAAAATATACTCGTGGATCTGAATAACACAACAGTATTTTATCTCCTCGATCTCGGACGTACTCAATTTACGAAGAAATTACCCCTATCCTGGAGAATCAAGGAACTATCAAGACTGATATATTCCATAGTTGACGCCTGCACAAACGAAGAAACGAAAGAATTGATAGATAATTATACAAACCAACTATCCAAACCCAGGGACAGGGAAATTTTTCACCGGGAGGTTTTGGGTGAAGTTT
>MHYI01000131.1:2721-3388 GCA_001828295.1 Planctomycetes bacterium RBG_16_41_13
TAAACACACGACACAGGGCAATTACAAAATACACGCACGAAATGAATGGGAGGTAAACAGGCTGATTGATTTGGTCGGAAAACATACCCACTCTGTACAGGAAAATCTCCCTAACACCTTAAAAATATCCTCAAAAACAGCCATTACACGTCTAACGACGTCTCACGAAACTACTAAAAGTGTATGCATAAAAGAATATAGATATCCATCCTTTCTCAAAAGATTTTTGTATTCCTTGTATAATTCTCCTGCACGGAGGGCGTGGTTTGCCGCACATGGTTTAATGGCATCAAACGTTAAAACACCCAAGCCCATCGCCCTACTTGAGAAAAAAAGATTCGGTATTCTCCAGAAGAGTTTTATTATCATGGAGGATATTACCACCAGCCAGCCTTGCAATACCTATATGAGCGAAAGATTTCGCCATCCGCAGGATACAACTGCTTTCAGAAAAAAAAGAAATTTTCTTTCCTGCCTGGCAACGTCTTTCCGTCAACTTCATGACTCCGGCATATATCACTATGATTTAAAGGCAAATAATATTATGATCCTGGAAACCTCAAACGCATGGGATATTTTTTATCTGGACTTGGATCGGGTATGTTTTGACAAAATAATCACCCACAAAAAACGGATTAAGAATTTATCTCAGTTAAACGCATCGCTG
>MHYI01000131.1:3406-3539 GCA_001828295.1 Planctomycetes bacterium RBG_16_41_13
GCCGACAGGTTGGGGTTTTACCGAACGTACGCAGGCATAAAGAAGCTCGACAGAGAAGACAAACAAATTTTACAGGCAATTATTCGCACAAGCTTACAGCGAAAACATGTATGGACTCCAAAAATACCGATTC
>MHYI01000131.1:3599-4345 GCA_001828295.1 Planctomycetes bacterium RBG_16_41_13
AGACATGAAAAAAGTCTATTTTCTTATACAGGAATGGGAGCATCCCGCAAGCAGATACAGGGTATTGCAATACGTTCCTTATCTTAAAGAATCACATATAGAGGGAAAGGTCGCTCTCTTTCCAGACTCCTTTTGTAAGTGGATGAAACTGTTTTCTGAGATTAAAAATTACGATACCATTTTTATTCAAAAAAAACGCCTCTGGCGCTGGCAACTTTGGTATCTCAAGCGAAAACATATTAAGATTGTGTATGATTTTGATGACGCGATTATGTTTAAAAGCCCCGTGGATGGCGGCGGTCGCTCTTTTAAACGGAGAAGGACATTCGCCAGAATGGTGAGGCACAGCGATCAGGTTATCGCCGGTAATCAATATTTAAAAATGCACGCTTTACCTTATAATAAAAACATAATCATCATACCTACGGCAATTGATACGAGTAAATATTCTACGAAAGATTATCGCAGAAACAAAGAAAAGATTACCATCGGCTGGATTGGCAGCAAATCCTCTCTTCCGTTTTTAAAGGAGCTAACGCCCGCCTTCGATTCCCTAGCGGGTCAATATAATTCCGTAGAGCTGAAAATTATTTGTAACGATTTTTTCGATTGTGATAAGATGCCGGTTGTAAAAAAAATGTGGGCATTGGAAGAAGAGAGTTCAGATTTGCAGGATATCGATATCGGACTCGCACCATTGCCCAATCACGAATGGACAAAAGGCAAATGCGCCACAAAGTTGCTCC
>MHYI01000131.1:4351-5075 GCA_001828295.1 Planctomycetes bacterium RBG_16_41_13
TCACGGTAGGCATTCCCGTTGTCTGTTCTCCCGTAGGCGTACACAATGAAATTATACAGGAAGGCGTTAATGGTTTGTTTGCCGCTTCCATAAAAGAGTGGACAGAGAAGATAGACCTCCTCATGCAAAACAGGACGTTCAGGGAGCGCATGGGGCTTGAAGGCAGAAAAACTGTTGACTTGGCTTACTCGCTGAATGCAAACATCCCAAAATTTATGAATACCATCAAAGGAATGTAACATCATGACAGACAATTCACCACTCGTAAGCGTAGTCTTGCCTACCTATAACTGCGCCCGCTTTTTGCCAGAATCCGTTGGAGCCGTCTTATCACAAACCTACACTCATTATGAGGTCATCGTAGTAGATGACGGTTCCACAGACAACACAAAAGACGTATTGAATCCGTTTATGCAAAAGATAAGGTATATTAAGTTAGAACAAAATAAAGGACTGCCTGCTGCAAGAAATACCGGTATTCAATCAGCCCGGGGCGAGTATATAGCTTTTATTGATGCAGATGACCTCTGGCTGCCGGAAAAATTGCAGACTGATATTGAATATTTCAATAAACAACGGAATGCCGGTATGGTATATTCAAAACATGTGAATATAAATGAAAATGGGCGCGTGATTGATGCAGACGTGAAGAAACGATTGCCGTCCGGCAACATTTTTATTCAATTATTTTCCGAACAGAATTTTGTGATTGCTTCCTCCGTAG
>MHYI01000131.1:5218-7532 GCA_001828295.1 Planctomycetes bacterium RBG_16_41_13
AATGTCCTGAAATATCAAAAAACAATCATCGATAAAACGTATAATAATTTTAAGGACAAAGAAAATGGCATTCATGAGAAACTTTACAAAAAGCGGTTAGCTTCACACTATGCAAAAGTCGGTCGATACTATTTAAGAACAGGGGATAAAAATCGTGCACATGAAAATTTCGGCTTATCCTTAAAAAACGCCCCTTTAAATTTGAGAACAATAAGATACTACTTATGTACACTTTTTCATAAATCAAATTGTACCCGAAATGATGGAATATAAATGGTTGATCTGGATTTTATTATTGTAAACTGGAATACAAGGCAGTTACTCCTGGATTGCCTGCATTCAATTCATAGTACCGTTACGGACATCAGTTACCAGATATACGTCGTGGATAACGGTTCCATAGATGACAGCGTTAAGGCTGTCCGCGAACAATTCCCACAGGTTATTGTCATAGAAAATCAGGAAAATAAGGGTTTTGCCGCTGCTGTGAATCAAGCCCTGGAGAAAAAGGCAGCAACCTACAGCGTATTAATCAATACGGATACCCTCTTGCACAAAAATGCTATTCGTGTAATGTATTCATTCATGAATCAGTGTAAAGACGTAGGGATTGCCGGTGCTCAACTTGAAAAGCCAGACGGTACAAGGCAACACAGTTATGACAATTATCCGACTTTGGCAACGGAGCTTTTTAACAAAAGTTTATTGCAACGGCTCTTCCCCTATAGATATCCAAGCAAAAAACAATCCATCGTACAACCTATGGAAGTTGAATCAGTTATCGGAGCGTGTATGATGATAAGAAATGAAGCTATAAAAAATGTTGGGAAATTAGATGAAGACTATTTCTTTTTTCTCGAGGAAACCGACTGGTGCTACCGCATGCAAAAGGCGGGTTGGAAGGTGTATCACGTACCTGAAGCCAGGATCATTCACCTGGGCGGGCAAAGCAAGAAAATGGCGCCGTGGCAATCACAGATAGAATATTGTCGTTCACTCTACATCTTTTTCAAAAAAAACAGATCCCGTATGTCCTATAGAGTGTTCAGGACATTTTATTTAGTAAAAATACTGATAAACTTTACTGCAAACCTTATCAGCAATATATTCGTATTATTTCAACATCGAAAAATGCGTTATCGGTTATCCATATATGCCATGCTTTTAGGGTGGCATCTTTTACTATGCCCCGATTGGATGGGTCTAAAACCGGCAAAAAATAAAGATTAAGACAAAAATATTACACATTTACCTGGCCAAACCACTATAAAACAATCCATCATGAATATAAATACTACTACAAGCCGAATTTCAGAGTATGCCTTTATCGGCTACTTTTTCATCCTTTCTTTTTTCCCATACAGCGCTGATACCATTAAATTACTATGCCTTTTAACTATAATCGGCTGCTGGACAATAATGATGATATCTGAAGGGAAAATGCTGTTTACTAAAACATCAATTAATATACCTATCTTTTCATTCCTTTTGTGCTCACTGGCAGCTTCATTTTATTCAGCTCATATCAAAAACAGTCTTGAAACCGTATTGCACAATTATCTCACATACTTCATTATCTTTTTTTGCATGATTAATACTATTCGCAGTCGGGAGCAAGTCAATCGAATAGTAAAAGCCATGCTTATTACGTGTGGATTGGTATGCGCATACGGAGTGTATGGATATTATACAGGGATTGCAATACGTGACGGAAGACTTGTCGCCACCTTTGAATATCATTCCCGCATCGCAAAATACCTATCATTGTTGTTACCCATCGCCGTATGCCTGTTTCTCTGGTACAAAGACAAATTGTCTCGTCTATCCCTTTCTCTCTTTGTAATATTGTGCAGCTTTTCCCTGGTTTTAACCATGAACAGAACGAGCTGGGTGGCGGTTTTCATTGCAATGATTTTTATCGGTTTTGCTACTCAAAAGAAATTATTAGTGATCATATTCATTGGCGTATGTGGACTGCTTATTTTCATCTTGCCTTCTAAATTTATTACTCACGCGAAAACAATCACACAGGTTAATAAATTTTTTACTTCCAAGGAAATACTTGGAGAGCGATTGTTATGCTGGAAGGCATCAGTTGCCATAATTAAAGATCATCCGGTGTTAGGTATAGGTCCCGGCAAAAAGAATTTTCGAGATGCTTACCAACAATACAGGAAAAAGATAAAAGCTACAGAAAAACAATTGAAAGGCGAAAAAGCCCATGAACAGCAGCAGGAAATGAAGACTCAAGAAAAGGACAGAGCCAGGAAGGTTGCAAGTTTATCACATGCACACAATATCTTATTACATGTAT
>MHYI01000131.1:7635-7887 GCA_001828295.1 Planctomycetes bacterium RBG_16_41_13
AAAGATGCTTTTGCTGGGAACCACGGCAAGTCTTATTGCCATTTTTTCGCACGGATTTACGGACAGTTTCTGGAAAAAACCCGACGCATTGTTCCTCTGGTATATTATCAGTATACTATTTGTTGTTATTCACACAACGTCAATCACATCTAAAGATAAGAGGGGAAAAAGAATCTATGAAGAAGATGCCTCTTACCGTTGAACTGGAACCCGGCACGTATCATTGGTGTGCGTGCGGGAATACGAAAAATG
>MHYI01000132.1 GCA_001828295.1 Planctomycetes bacterium RBG_16_41_13
CGAAGCATTTGCTGTAAATTGGCATAAATACATTCATGCCCAAACGGGCAAATGCTTCGCCCCTACTTTTTCAAAAAACTAAAGTGTTACCTATTTTTCAGAAAGCCATTTTATCGCCAAATTTCTAAAATCAGATTTGTTTCGCTATAAAACACCCTATGAAGTTCATTTTGGCGTTCCTTACGAGAAAGAATGAATAAAAGGTGACGGGTGGTAAAAGAAAAATTGCGGAGGGCGCAGAAGGGTAACTCCAGTTGCCCTACGGCTCCCTTCCGTTACCCCCCTGCATACTCTTATCTATGAATTAATGCATCTAAATATTAAGAATAAATGGCCTTGACAAACCCATCCACTTTGGGTGTCGCATGTAACTTAGCAGGCTACATTTAATTTTCTGAAAACACCATATCATCATAGGCTACTTCTAATTTATGTTTATGCTTCAGTTCTTCCTGTGCCAGAATTCTGCACATCTTTCTCATCTCCATGCTATCGGTTGATTGAGACATACTAACATAAAAATTATATGACTTTTGTTCCTTCTTCATGGCAATAATCAATACATCCTGAAAATCTTTGATTTCAGAGACGTCCTTGTCGACCAGGAATTCTGAGATATGCAAATCCTGTGTTTCGCCAGGTTTGAAATCCATCACTTTTGATGTGTCAAAATTTTGTAACATCTCCTTGTGCTTTACCTCTTCTGCCGCAAGTTCTTTTAGCCAGACCTTTGCTGCGGGATCTGTGACATGCTTTAAGGCATCCAAATAAAACTTCTGCGATTTGTCTTCATGCATTACAGCTTTTTCAATGAGTTCTTTTACATTCATTATTGCAATCCCTCCCTACCGTTAAAAGTTATAACATGGATTTTTTATTTAAACGTATCAAGTTAGTTTTTTATTTTGCCTAACGCCTTCAATTCGGCAAGTTTATGTTCGGCAGCAATAGCCGCGGTAACGCCGTCACCCACCGAAGTTGCAATTTGCCGGTACGACCATTTTCTCACATCGCCTACAGCATAGACGCCCTCTATTTCCGTTTCCATGTGCATGTTTGTTTCAATGTGGCAACCCGTATCAACACACAACAAATTTCCCAAAAATGAGGTATTCGGCACACTTCCAATAAAAATAAAAATACCCTGACAGGGCAAGGTATTTTTCTCCCCTGTTACCACATTTCTGGTAATAACGCCTTCTATACTTTCTTTGCCATGGATTTCTTCCACGGTAGTATTAAAACTGACGTGTATCTTCGGATTGGCAAAAGCATCTTCCTGATAAATCTTTGCGGCCTTGAATGCTTCCCCCCGGTGAATTATTTGAACTGTTTTAACATACTTTGTCAGGAAAATACCCTCCGTCAAAGCGGAATCACCGCCGCCAACGACAACGACATCTTTGTCTCTGAAAAATGCCCCGTCACACGTAGCGCAATAACTGACACCTCTTCCGTAAAACTCGTTTTCACCCGGTATATCTAATTTTCTTGGATCGGCTCCGCAGGCAAGAATAACTGCATAACTTGCATACACATCTGTATCTGTGGTTACTACTTTCAGTCCATCTTCTACTGTTAGTTTCAGAACCTCTTCATAACGGACAATCAATCCAAAGCGCTTTGCCTGTTCTTCCATCCGTTGTGTTAAGTCTACGCCGCTGATTACTTCGGGGAACCCAGGGTAATTCTCTATCATATCTGTGCCGGCTAACTGACCTCCGGTAATTTTTCTTTCAAAAACCACCGTTTTTAATAATGCCCGGCAAGTGTAAACCGCCGCTGCAAGCGCCGCAGGCCCGCCACCCACTATTATTACATCGTAATCCCTGTTCACATCCCCTTTAATCCTTTCATGGCATTTAAAACCTGCCACCCGTAAAAATTCAGCGCAAATTGTTTTTTCTCAATATGGCATTCCAGGCATTGTTTTGAGCCTTTTGTCGCCCAATCGCGCGTTAGAAAAGCAGTTTTTGCCTGCACACCTTGCGGCGTCAGTTTCTCTTTCCCCATATGACAAAAATTGCATTCAACTGCCATCGTTTCGCAAAGTTCGAACATCTTCCTCGCCTGGTTTTCTTTTTCGGTATAACGTTTACCGTCTATATGACAATAATCGCAATCTACTCCAAGGGCAACAGAGGCAGCCATCATTTTTTTTGAAATTTCACCATTTTCCGTAAAAACAGTTAACTCTTCATCATGACAATGATCGCATTCTACTCCAAAAAGTTTGGATATCTTTTCCACTTGAGAAAGCCTCTCTTCCCTGGTTCCTTTAAAATAGGGGTTTGAATATGTTACTGAGGGTTGCCTTGTTTCATTTCTCTTTTCTGTACCAGTTGCTGCGTATTTACAGAACGAAAGGGTCATCAGCATACTAATAACAGCAGCGTAAACCCGAATGTTTTTTTTGAGGGAAAATTTTAGCATAAGAATAAGATGAAAAAAGGTTACCATTAGTCGAGTTTATCAAATAAATCCTTGTTCGCACCACATGAAGGGCAGACCCAATCATCTTGTATCGATTCAAAAGAAGTCCCCGGTGCAACCCCGTTATCCGGGTCACCTTTTTCCGGATCATATACGTAGCCGCAAACACTACATTCCCACTTTTCCATCATAAATCCTCCTTATTTTTATATACCGAATTTAAACCTTTATCACCACAAAAAACACATAACCTTACAATTATCTTAAAGGCCGAGCTATGAATTAGGTTGCAATCACGCCCTATTTCTTTCTGCTGAAACAGGAAGACAAATTTTCAGTGCGTATGTAAACATTTGCATTTTACACTACCGCAATGCTAGTAATCAACCAATAAGATATA
Source organism: Planctomycetes bacterium RBG_16_41_13 (assembly GCA_001828295.1). The sequence continues at coordinate 2,834 of MHYI01000132.1, forward strand.
TTTTTTGAAGTGACAGGAGAGCATGTCTTTTTCTCTGACGTTTACGGTTTTTTATTCAAAATATGTTTCTTTCCTGAAAAGTAAGGACACCTTTTTCCCACGTTTCGCAAAGATGTTTTAAACTATTTTTTTAAAAAAGCGGGGTTTTTTAACTCCTAAACGAAATCCACCAACTATGCTGGGGGAGAATGGCTATGTATAAGCAGGAAGGGCACAAGGTAGTTTTGGATGCCGCGATATAGATGTTTTGCCCCTACACCGTGCGGCAAACATCGTTATTGTTGGAATTTTTCAAAAAGCTAAAGTGTTACAAATTGACATTTAACAATTTGCAGCGCCGAGTAGCGCCAAAACCACGACGTGGCTGTGCTTGCAACCTTTATGAGGGTACCCAAAGAAGGACCTTCGACTGGAATTGCCATCGTGACAGGCAGAGTCTCAGCACTGAAAGGGCAACCAGTTTAGAATAAAAAAATGGCAATCTTCTTCGTTTTTTGTTTTAATATCGCATCACATGGAGAAAACAATTTCATATCAGTTCGTCTATAAAAAGGAGAAAAAAAATGAGTAAAGGAAAAGACTCTCGTAAAGAAGAAAAGAAAAAACCTACCAAAACCCTCAAAGAAAAGAGGGCAGATAAAAAGGCTAAAAAGAAGGCTTGAGTTACCGCCCTAAAAGCCTCCGTTGTTTTGGCGAATTTTACTTAAATAGAGATTACAATTATAATCTTGATTTTGAGACTATCGGAACTGCAATCCCGATGTTTGATTATGTAAAGCCGTATCAACAGATTCCATTTCAGTTCTCGCTTCATATTCAAGCATCACCAAAGAGTAAACTTGAGCACATCAGTTATTTGGCAGAAGGCAAAGACGATCCACGTCCGGAATTATTAAAGCTATTGAAAAAACACCTTGACACTAAAGGATCGATTGTTGCATACAAAGCATACTTTGAAAAAGATAACCTCAACAAAGCATGCGAAGTATTTCCGGCTTACGGGGAGGGGAATCAGAAGATACAAGCCCGAATAGTTGATTTGTTGGATCCTTTCAAAGCCTTCTACTACTATAGCTACAAACAAGAGGGAAGCGCATCGATCAAATCTGTCTTGACAATGGGGCACACCTCACTTCCACGTGTGTGTCGCTCATGTTGCAATACTTCTGACTGAAAGTTTACTTTCCAGGCTGATGAGGCCGAAGCACTAGCCAACTCCAATTATCGTGAGATGGTATCGCTCAAAACTTATCATCAGATTGATTTATCTGTGCAGAAGGGATTATACCTCGATGAGTGGTATCTGATACAGTTCATCATCTACTTAATTTGATAAACGCCTTTGTCCGTAACACTTTAGTTTTTTGAAAAAGTAGGGGCGAAGCATTTGCCCGTTTTGGGTATGAACGCATTTATGACAATTTACAGCAAATGCTTCGCCCCTACATTGCGATTATTGGAATTTTTCAAAAAACTAAAGTGTTACCTTTGTCCTTGTTTTCTTCTGCTCCAGTGCGAACCTTAAAGCATTCCTACTCGCAATATACTAAAGAATATTTTTTTGTAGATACAATAGCACCGCTTTTGCTATTCACACCCACATAGAGAGTGGTTTAGCTAAGGAACTAAGTAATATCTGGTTGTCATACCGCCTTCATTTAAAAATACAAACATTAGGGTTGGTTATTCTGAATGGCAGAAAAAAAAATACATGACATGGTTAGCACACGGCGGCGCATTCATTGATGAAACACGCATTTTATTAGATATGTTCGATCCTGCGGTAGATATTAATACGTGGGTGGAGCAGATCGTGCGCAAAAATGTTTTAGGAAAGAGATCCCGTTCATGGACCAATGAGATTGTTAAACGATACTTCCTCGCCCGGTTTGTTACAAAAGAGTCAAACTATAAGGTGGTACGGGAAAGTTAAAAACTTCAGGAGGCTTGAGTAAGTCGATGAAAGACTCACTATCTAGGGCTTTTGATTATCTTAAAAGCCATAAAGTCGAGTTTGGAATAGGAAGAGATATAGATACAACAGATTTTCATGTGGAAGGTGTAGATTTACTAAATACAAATATTGATTGTCAAATAGGCGTTGCATTCTTTGTTGCAATGTATTCCGCTTTGAAAAAACGACCATTAAGGCCGGCAACATTAGTGCTCGGAGACTTAAGTATTCAGGGCAATATTAAGCCTTTACCGTCTTTGAATGAGCCACTGCAAGTAGGTATGGATAACGGAGCAAGAAGGGCTTGTATTCCCATAGAAAACAAACGGCACTTCTTCGATGTGCCGGCGGATGTTGTAGAAAGAGTGGACCCGATATTTTATGGAGAACCTATGGTTGCTGCGCAGAAGGTTATGGATGATTAGCAGAAAGTATTCTTATCACGGATATAAAGAACGGTGTTTCTTCATGAATTGTCCTTCTAATCACACTTTATACACCGAGGAGCCACTCAATGCGTAAAAAAGAAGCATTAAAATTGTTGGCGAATAAATGTATTGCAATACTCATTAACAAATATCATGTTAAAAAAGTCTTCCCTATAGGATCGCTTGTACATGGTATTGTCCATGAAAGGTCTGATATTGATTTGGTTGTTGAAGGGTTGCCTTCAGAGTTTTATATAAAAGCGCTGTCGGAATTGAACGACCTCCTGCCCCCCAGGTGTCGAAATTAATCTTATTCCATTTGAAGATGCCTTTGAAAGTTTAAAGGAAAAAACAATAAAGGAAGGGGAACTTGTTTACGGATAGGGAACAACTGAAGAAGGACATTGAAATATAACTCGAAAATCTGCAAAAGGATCGTACAAGAGATGGAGAAGACTGGCATAAACAATTGCAAAGACAGATGGCAATCCCTTATAAGGGAGTAAGAAGAGAGGTGGCAAATTTCTGAAACCTTTGATTTTATTGGTCGGGGTGGCGGGATTTGAACCCACGACCTCTTGAACCCCATTCAAGCGCGCTACCAAGCTGCGCTACACCCCGACTTTGGGAATACTATCTTATTTTTCATCTATTATCAACTTTAAATCTCTTCATTAATAGATGTGTTGATTTTTGTGAACATGAGATGAAGGGAAATGGTTCGGTGCTGCAGTGCGGTATATTGCCTCTATTTTACAGAGGGACACCGCTTGTTTTGTCTTTTATAAAGCAAAAAAATTACAGTGGCGGGTATTTTGCCTTTTTCTTCCTGCAGGGAAAAAAGTTGTCTCGTTAGTGAGCAAAAATTTCCACAAATCTTTCAACAAGATAAGCCAGATATTCTATATCGATATAATCTTCTGCACTACTATCAAGAAACAATTTACAACTAGCCGGAAATTCATCGTCTGCATCCCAAAAACACATATACAAGGGTATCCTTGGCAACAAACCAAATTGATAAATATAATCGGCCTTCATTTGCCCTTGTGCAGCAACCCCACCCAATTCCTTACATCGAATTATCAATCCTTGTTTATTGTCATTGAATTTTGTGGCAATTTTCTCTTCGGCGTTCCGCTGAAATGCTTTAACGTGTGAAGCGGTATTTGGAAAATATCCCAATGTGACCCATTCACCGGTTAAAGGTCTGCTGCCCTGCCTGCGCACATAATCATAAATAATAATTTTGGACCACGAATCAAGACAATATGTATCCTTTTCATATAAACCTTTTCTGCGAATCTCATATGGTTTATTTATCATTTTAAGCGTTATACTCTCTTCGCCATCCTTAATCTCATACCCGCCGCCAATTGCATCGCTTGCATCCTTAAAATTCACACGTTTCACCACATCTTCTAATTCATAACTTACACGACTGTAATTATCGTCCATGGTAGCTACGGGTTTATTTAACGCAAGTTTACTGTCTTTGTTTGCAACATATGGACAATCTTGTGTTCTACGTTGAGAGTTCATTACTTTAAGTGCAAAGGCGGTACAAGTTGCGTCTCCACATTCACCACAATTTGTCTTTGGCAGTTTTTTATATATTTCAATCATACTGTTGTATTCAATATATACAGAAAGAACCGGATTTCATGCATTAACAGGTATTTTTTCCGTCATAACACAAAAGGCATCCTTCTTAAAGTAAGGATGCCTTTTGTGTCACGATTATTCTAAAATTAAATTTTCTGATTAAATTGTCGCACGTGATAAAGGTTGCTCTAGTGCTGCCTGTGCAGCGGCAAGACGGGCTATTGGTACCCTGAAGGGAGAGCAACTTACGTAATCCATACCTATCCCATGGCAAAAGGAAACTGTTTGAGGATTTCCCCCGTGTTCCCCGCAAATTCCAATTTTCAATTCTTTTCTCGTGCTTCTCCCGCCATTAATACCTATTTGAATCAACTTCCCAACACCCTCCTGATCCAAAACCTGAAAAGGGTCCTTCTCCAATATTTCATTATCAATATACTCCGGAACGAAAGATCCAACATCATCACGACTAAAACCAAAGGTCATCTGCGTTAAGTCATTCGTCCCAAAGGAAAAGAACTCAGCATGTCTTGCAATATTATCTGCTATTAAAGCTGCCCGTGGCAATTCGATCATTGTTCCTATAAGGTAATTTACCTTTACACCTTTTTTCTCCATTATTTCTTTTGCATTTTTTTGAATCAACTCTTTTAAGATAATTAATTCTTTTTCAGTACTAATAAGGGGCAACATTATTTCCGGATAAATGACGATACCCTTTTTTTTCATGTTACATGCAGCCTCGATAATTGCCTGTACCTGCATCTCATATATTTCGGGATAGGTAATACCAAGCCTGCATCCCCTATGGCCAAGCATAGGATTTAGTTCGTGAAGCGCCGAAACTTTTTCCTGTATTTCCTGAAAACTAATTTTCATCCGCTTTGCTATTTCTCTTTGATTATTTTCCTCTTGAGGCAAAAATTCATGAAGGGGAGGGTCCAGAAGACGGATAGTCACAGGAAGCCCATCCATCTCTTTAAAAATCTGTTCAAAGTCTCTGCGTTGCATAGGAAGCAATTTCTTCAATGCAGACATATATGCCGCCATTGGATATTTAATTTCATTCTGTACCTTTGCTAAATCTTTTTTAAGAACATTTATTTTGTTGTTTTGTGCATTACTTATTTCTTTTTGGATACAATCAATTTTAATTTTCAAATTTTTCACATCCGGGGCGGAAAGAATCATTTGCCGGACAAAATCAATTCTATTCTCGCCAAAAAACATGTGTTCCGTTCTGCAGAGTCCTATGCCTTCCGCGCCAAACTCGCGCGCCTTCCGCGCATCTGTCTGAGTGTCTGCGTTAGTTCTCACTTTCAACTTTCTTATCTCATCCGCCCAAGTCATGAGTGTGGCAAAATCATCGCTAAGTTTGGGTACAAGAGTTGCCACATTCCCCATCATTACCTCACCGCTGCTGCCATCTAATGAAATAAACGTCCCTTCCCTTATCACCTTGCCATTTACCTTAAAAAGCTGCTTTTTATAATCCACATGTATAGCACTACAACCAGCGATACAACATTTACCCATTCCCCGCGCAACCACAGCAGCGTGGGAAGTCATACCGCCGCTGGTAGTAAGAATTCCTTGAGAAACATGCATTCCTCCAATGTCTTCCGGAGAAGTTTCTTTCCTGACGAGGATTACCTGTTCATTTTTCTCGGCCAGTCTTTCTGCCTGTTCAGCGCTAAAAACGACCTTGCCAGTGGCCGCTCCGGGAGAAGCAGGCAGACCTTCTGCTATTACTTCTCTTTTTGCCTTAGGATCAAAAGTGGGGTGCAATAACTGGTCGAGTTGATTAGGATCAATTCTGGAAATAGCC
>MHYI01000133.1:0-1026 GCA_001828295.1 Planctomycetes bacterium RBG_16_41_13
TGTCAATCCAAGTGAAAAAGGTGTTAAAGGGATGCATTGGGAAAGCCCGCCACCTGCAGCAGAACCTTTGATATTCATAGTCGGTCCTCCCGATGGTTGGCGAATGGCGCCAACAACCTTTTTGCCTCTTTTTCCCAAACCCTGCACCAGTCCCATGGTTGTGGTTGATTTTCCCTCACCCAGCGGTGTTGGAGTTATAGCTGTTACATCAATGAATTTCCCGTCGTGTTTTTTCTCAACCCGTTTCAAAACCTTATTAAAATCAACCTTTGCGACGTAATGTCCGTGGGGAAGCAACTCTTCTTTCTCCAGACCTAATTCTTCGGCTAATTGATACACCGTTTTCATTCGAGTTTCAGCATCTTCTGCTATTTCCCAATCTGCGTGCTTGGTGGGATCCAATGCCATTGTTTTTTACCTCCTTACATTGATAGTATAGTATCTTAAAATTAAATCCAAACGCCTCATAAAAAATGGTCGCTTAATCTTAATAATTACGTTATTGAGTATATAAATTTGCAGATCCAAATAATTAAGTCCGGTAATTGTACTAATAAAATTTTCAAGGTCAAGAAAAATGATTCAAGATTGTTAAGTTTCTTAAGATTTTTGTTGACAACAGCCTTTATAAATATAAAATGATGCATGTTTTGGAATACCTAAAACTAATTAACTGTCTCATATCATCCACTTTATTGCTAAATTGCTAAATTCCAGACAGGTGTAAAGGATGCCAAAGGGTTCTTTATTCTTGTATACTCGAAACCAAACTTCTGTACTTTCACCTGCTTATTTGTAGTTGTTGATATTGTAAGTTATTATATTCTGGCTATTTGCTGAAGTACTCCTACTCTTTTTTTAGTTAATGAATAGTTTAATAATAATAAATTATTTATTTACACCATATAACACATTTAAAAAGGTATCTATTTTGCTAATTTAGCCTCAAGTTAAGAAAGGAGGGGCGAATTAATTTAAATTCGCAATAATTTTATTTTTGGTTGATCTAGTTAATTGTTCAGTCCT
>MHYI01000133.1:1038-2673 GCA_001828295.1 Planctomycetes bacterium RBG_16_41_13
AAATTTAAATAAACACTATATCCTTTAAAGGAAAGGAGGACGTTTTAATGAAGAATTTATACAAGTTGGGGTTGGTTGGTATATTGTGTGGTGCAATGGTAACATTTGCTACATCAAGTTTTGCAGAAGAAGCCGCGCCAGCAGTAGCGCCGGCAGAAGAAGAAGGCCAGATAGCCAGCTTCTTCAAGAGTGTAGAGGTGAGTGGTTTTATTGATACATATTATAGTTATAACTACACGAACCCAAAAGATAACCTGGGGTCAGGTGGCGATTTTGTGCGTCCGGATTTGCTAGAAATAAGGGCATTCGATAGGGAACATAACTCATTTACTTTAGATAACGTCGAAATTTCTGTTTTCAAACCATCTACAGAAAAAGACCCTATTGGTTTTGGGTTCACAACAAACTATGGCGAAATTGCACGAAGGTTAACTTTTGTACCCGCAGAGATGGTTGGAGGTATTAGGGTTGATAATGACGATTTCACCATAAGCCAGGGTTTTGTAACTTACAAGGCGCCTGTGGGAAAGGGTATTGATTTTAAGTTTGGTAAATTTGCTACCTGGATTGGCGCGGAACTCTGGGAGAGCGTAGATAATCCTAACTACTCCCGTTCGCTCCTTTATCAGAATGCGATCCCATTTACCAATACAGGTTTAGCCGTCAGCTACCCTTTATTGGATAATTTAACCGTAACAGGATATTTGGTAAATGGTTGGGATACCTTTGCAGACAATAACGATAGTAAAACTTTTGGTTATCAATTTAACTGGGCAGTAGCAGAAAACACCAGTTTTATTCTGAATGCTAGCCATGGCCCTGAACAAGATGATGATTTAGCCGGTAGCAGCGCTGATGGAAATTGGCGTCATTTCTGGGATCTGATCTTAGCATTCAAACCACTTGATAAGACAAGTATTAACCTCAATTTCGATTTTGGTACGGAAGAAGGTGCTCATGGTATAGCCGGTGGTTTTTTACCATCAGACACTGGAGGAAATGGTAAATGGTGGGGTTTCTCAGGTATTCTCAGTCAAGACATTACAGATTCCTTTGGACTAGCATTTAGGGGTGAGTATTTTGATGACAATGATGGTGCCAGGCTAGGCGTTAGTGGTCTCCGATTGTGGGAAGTTACCCTTACTGCCAATATAAAAATCAGGGAAAACCTCCTTGTCAGACCAGAGATTCGTTATGATGACGCAGATGATGATGAAGTATTTGCAGGGAGTGATAATCAACTCACAACAGCTATTGGTGTTGCCTATATGTTCTAAGCAAATTACTGTTGTTGTTTAAAACAAAGGCTTCGCGCCTTTGTGAATGGTAAAAAACATAATCCCCCTATATCCCCTTCATAAAAGGGAGGTATAGGGGGATTTTTATTTTCCCCCTTTTTCCACAAATTTTCTATTTAAGAGAATAAGGGGGTGTAATAGAATAACATTAACATCTTGCCTAGTATTTTCATTGATATAGCTTGAATTATAGGTTAATTATGTAACACTTATATTATTACACCCCCTAAAGCTAGACTTGCAGTAATAATGTTTTATAGTATCAGGACCCACCCCTGACCCCTCCCAAGAGGGGAATAAAGAAGTCCCCTCTTGGGAGGGGGACTTCGTCGTGAGC
>MHYI01000133.1:2681-6745 GCA_001828295.1 Planctomycetes bacterium RBG_16_41_13
GAACGATTTAGGGGGGGTAAAGGACGCATGTGTAAACTTATTTGCCTATGATTGATTTGATTCAACATAATTTTGTGCATGTACAAAAATTCTCTTATAATTTTGCTGAAAATGATGATAAAAACACGATATAATTTCTTCGTGTCCTTCGTGTCCTTCGTGTCTTTCGCGGTTGTTAGGAGGTGCATTGAACAAAGATGTGGGTAAAGATTAGTTTGTTAAAAGAGATTTAATAGGATTAATTTAAGTCGTTCACTATAAATAATGAAAAATAAATCAACTGACACCGAAAACCCGCTTTCTATATATATTCTCATCTTAATATCCTTATTCTCTATCTTGCTTTATTTAAACGCAACGTACGGTAAGTTTGTCTATGATGACTTCAAGATCATTGTAGAAAATTGCTTTATCAAGGAATGGAAGTATTTCCCAAAAATTTTTACACAAGATTATTTTACTATCTCCGGGGAGATGAGTTATCGACCCATTGTCACAATCTCATACTTCATCGATTATGCTATATGGCGCTTAAATCCCTTTGGATTCCACCTTGCGAATGTTATTTTGCATACAATAAATACGGTGCTTTTTTACCGTTTGCTCTGTACCGTTTTACACAATAATAAGATCATTTTACTTTCAATTTTGTTCTTTGTCACACATCCCATTCTTTTAGAGACCGTGAATGCGGTTGGGTATCGGGAGGACCTCCTATCTGCAACCTTTCTCCTTGTTTCGCTTATTTATTTTATAAAATCCGATGGCCTTCTTTACAAAAAAAGCAGTCAAAAAGCCCGCTTCCCACTTTATTATGCTATTTCTCTTGTTGCTTATGTGTGCGCCCTTTTTTCTAAAGAAATGGCCATAACCCTTCCTGCCCTAATGATATTGTTTCCGGTGTTTTCTAATCAAAAAGTCTGGTCAGGCCTTGTAAAAAGATTTAAGGGAATATATGTAGGGTATATTGCCATTTCAATATCCTACCTCATCATTAGATTTATTGTATGCAGTAATCCTGCATTAAAAGCTGCTTATCAACCCGGTGGTTTCTGTGTCAATACTTTCACCATGATTAAGATTCTGGCATCCTATGTCAAACTATCTTTTTCCCCGCTTAATCTTAATGCTGACTATGTGGTACCCCTTGTTATGTCTCCACGGGAAGGGTCATTTATTCTTTCCATAACATTTTTAATCTCAATTTTTATCGTATTTGCGATATTATGCAAAACGAGGAATATGTTTGCCTGCTGGATGGCATGGTTCTTTATCACGCTGTTACCTGTCATGAATATACTTCCGATAGGAAATATCATGGCCGAAAGGTATCTTTACATTCCAGTAATGGGATTTTGCGTAGTAAAGGGTATACTCATTTACCTGATCACAGACCGTACCCTGTCTCCACACGCCATACCATTGAGACGCATTGTACAACTGGGTTTAGTAATTTTAATGATTGGCGGTTACGGATTTTCCATTATATGGAAGAATGGAGATTGGAGAGACGAACTTACACTCTGGACAAAAACTATTCTGCGATCCCCCAATAGTCACCGCGCCCATTGTAATCTGGGAAATGTGTACATGGAAAGTGGTCTTATAGAAAGGGCACACATGGAATATCAAACCGCATTAAACATAAATCCCAAAAATGCCAATGTCCATAGTAATCTTGGAACTGTTTATAGTAAAAAGGGCATTATTGATAAGGCATTTACAGAATATAAAGAAGCTATTCGATTAGACAGCGACTATGCGCAACCTCACAACAATCTTGGCAATATCTATTTCAATCAAGGTCATATTGATCAGGCAAGGGCAGAATATGAGGAAGCGCTGAGAATAAAGCCTAACTATGCACATGCACATAACGGACTTGGTAGTGTCTACGATGCAATAGGAGAACTTGATAAGGCCGTGGAGGAATTCAAGAAATCTCTGTATTACGATAACCGATACATACATGCCATAAATAATTTAGGGGTAAATTATGCAAAAAGAGGACTGCTAAGCGAATCCATTGCTGAATTTAAGAAGGCTATTAAATTAGATGCCAATCAGGCACAAAGCCATTACAATTTAGGACTTGCTTATGAAAAACTGGGAAAAACAACTGAGGCTATTCATGAATATAATACCGTTATTCAGCTCGACACCGGAAATTTCAATGCCCACTATGCACTCGGCACGCTTTATCAGGGATTAGGCTTAGTAGATAGTGCCGTAGATGCATTTCAGAAAATTATTATGCTTTATCCCGATAGCATAGATGTTTATAAAAACCTCGCCTTTTTATATATGGACTACAAAAAGGATATGGAAATGTCTCAATATTATCTGAAGGAATTATTAAGAATAGACCCTGCACAGGCGCAAAAAGATGATGTGAAAAACCTCATGGAACGTATGGCGCTATCAGCTAATTGAAACCTCACGAATCCCTTCAGCAACGGCAAATAGTTGATTTCAATCTATGGCAGGCATGTTGTATGTTCGGCCTTCTTTACAAAAAACTGGGCCCACAAGGATTCGAACCTTGGACACGCGGATTATGAGTCCGCTGCTCTAACCGGCTGAGCTATGGGCCCTTTTAGAAAAAATTATAACAAAATTTTATTCCTTTTCAATTTCATTTTTACCTATGCCCTGAAAAAAAACTGCACACCTTTTTTGATACCATCTCTTCTTTCATTCTATAAAAGTGGTCGCTATCCTGGATTAATTCCAGTTGTTTGGGCGGTAATATCTTCGAAAAACACCGTAAGGTATCTTCCTCTGTCGTTGCAAAATCATTTTGAGTGTAAACAATAAGTTTCGGTTTTTTGCACGGTGCGAGAAAATCCAGATTGTATTTACCAAAAGGCATGGAAATGGAGGCAAACGCAGCTATCATTTCGCTTTCCACACCTACCCGCATACCAACAAGAGCGCCAAACGAATAGCCGGCAATATAAATACGGCTACCGATATTCTGCTCAGCGAGAAAATGAAGGGCGGCTCGTGTGTCATGAACGGCATCCGTATAGTTTTCACCGCTCAAGGAAGCTTCCCAGTACAGGAATTTTCCCGCAGTATCCTTTTGATAGCTCTCGCTGTTTCCCACTCCACGATAATTAAACCGAAGTGATGCAAATCCCATTTGTGCCGAGATATGCGCAAGGCTCCCAATGACGTTATTGTCCATATCGCCACCCAGGTTGGGATGCGGATTACAGAGTAAGATTGCTGAAAACGGTTTAACATCTTCATTATAGGTTAAAACGCCTTCTAATCTCAGCTTATCCGAATAAAAATGTACGTATTCCTCAATCATGATACATGGACTTCAAGAGCATTTGCGATAAACGGAAATTGTGCACGCCATAAGACTGAACTAGTCTTAAAGGGTTTTGTATATTTAAGGTATTTGTATTGTTTTTATAAAGTTGTTTAGTCTTACTCTCCAGCACATCCTTCCATGCATCGTATAACAACCCGTAATCGGGATTGTGACATTCTATACAATACTTTCGCACGGTTTTAAAAGAAGCCCCATCTAATTCCAGCTTATGACAATCTGTACAAGAAACAGATTTAGACATCCAATCAGACTTTTTTGTAACTATATTTTGAATACTCCCATTAATATATTCCTTTACCTCTGAGTGACATTTCAAGCAATCGTTATCACTTGCTTCTTTGTGGTGACAGGTACGGCAATCCTTATTTTGTATAATCAGATTGCCATGTGTTTTTTTATCAAGCGGATCATTATTGTGACATTGATAACATTCCAGGCATTGATCAGGAGAATGCATTTTATGCCTAAAAATCTCCTTCTGATATATAGTACGATACGCCATGTAATTTACATGGCATCTATCAATGCAAGAGCTGGTAGGAAACGGGGATTTGTTTGAGGATGCTACAAATCTCTCTTTATGCTTTAATTTTGCAATGCTATAGTCCAAAAGATCTTTAGTGTATTTGATATTATGGACACCAAAACTCCCATCTCCTTTGATGAGATTATAATTTACTTCTGCGTAACTATTCAGCGAAAATATTTTAAATTTTAT
>MHYI01000134.1:0-4912 GCA_001828295.1 Planctomycetes bacterium RBG_16_41_13
TTAAAGAATAGAGAACTTTTAATAATCGAACGTATTTTTAATTCTGGTCTTATTAGTTTCAAGAGAAAAAAGGAGAATTGACGGATATGAAAAGACCGAAAATAAGTAGTAAAAAAATAAGTTGGTTTGGCATTGTCAGCGTGTTTATGCTGGCAGTAGCCCTTGTGGCTGGCGGGGTTTCGACCGCACAGGCGGCCCCAACGGGTAGTTTTGACAGAAATAGCTATTTGCCGTCTCTTGGTGATTCGACAAATGATTTTGACCGTGCGTGGATTACAGTAACCGATTCGACGGCAAATACAAGCGCTACCAGCCCAGATACGATCACGGTTACCATTAAGGCAAAGGGAGCTAATAACTATACAACTTCCTTTGTTTTGAAGGAAACGGCGGGATCAACGACAGTATTTACCACGACGGGAAGCACGCAACCATTTACGTATCCTGTCGGTACTGCATCAGGTTACGTGGAAGATTTTGCTTCCGGTAGTCACAATTACCCAGGACTTGGTACATCGGTTATAGGTCTCCGCTTAAAAGCCAGCTCTGCTAATAGGGGGGGTGATGCGACAGTTTCTAGTCCAGCAGAGGCAGACGGAGAGCTTACTGTGGCAACAGGTGACACTTTAGAGTTACTGTATGGAGGCACCACGCCGCTAGATACAGCGCCTGTTAAATTTAATTCCGGCTCTTTTAGCTTCATACCAAGTTCTGTCACCGCAGTTACGTCCTCTGACGTTGGTTCGGACAACAATCTTATCATAACATTGAACGATCCGGACGAGAACTTAGACCCTACTGCAAAAGACGCTATAGGTTTAACTGATGGGGTGGCCCTTTTTGGGACTACTGTTGAAAGCGTTGGAACAGCTTCTTCCAGGGTGGACATTGAAGTCATTGATCAAACAGGGGGTACAAGGCTCGTTAGTGGTAGTGTACCCTTGGTATCGCGGAATATATACCTTGTAGAAACTGGCAAAGACACGGGAATTTTCGCAGCAAGTGGTAAGGTTTATGGTACCTCTACGACGGTAGGAACTTCCGATCTTAAAGGAAATTTAATTGTAGGTTCTGTTACCACTTTCGTTTATGATCAGCGGGAACTTATCTTAGGTGCTAACCCAAGCTCAAATAGCACGCCAGCGCTTGGTGTTTCTTTCAAAATAATTGAGGCTAATGCCGAGGGTGTTATAGGGCTTGCATTCATTGGAACATCCACAGTTGGAAATACTTATGGAACCGCTGCTGTTGTTTTTAAGGCGGATAGTAATCCACGCAGCGGCACGTATAACACCACCGTGGGAACGGGGTACGGAACAAGCTCTCTTGCCGTTGATAGAGCAGTATGTATGGGGACCTCATCTTCATCACCCAGGAATCGAGCCATTTCAGCTTTTGGCAATCCCAATTCTGGTGTGTACGGTACAAGCGGTGCTACTTTAGTGAAATTAATGGATGGGAATAGTTATTGTTTAATTTCGGTTACTGGTTGGGCCGGTACTGCTTCCTCTTCGTCGGGAACTTCAACAGCTGGTTATCCTAATGCAAGTGCGTCTCCTGGAGCTGGTACTCTTTACAATCATGGTGCTGGCGGTTCGATAACAGTTCAGCTTAGCAACTTTCAGCTTGTTGGTCCACGCTCTGGTGATTCTATAAAGGTAACATATCTTGACGAACTAAATAGCGGTGGTAGCGCTGGGTCAGTAACTGCCTCGTTATCTTATGGTGTTTCTGGGGAAACTGGGACATTGGCCGTGGATACGACCACTGCTGATATAAACGATACAGTGGTTGTTACAGTTGTCGATGGTAATCTTAACAACTCTACATCTGCAAAAGAAAGTGTCGCTGCATTCTCCACTTTGTGGAATGGTACATTAACTTCAAGCTTGACTCCTAAAAGAGGAGATCGTCTGGTTGTGAGAGGATTCGTACCTTCTGCTAGTTCTACTGGGGTAGGAAATGCTATTTCTTTGAGTCATCCAGATTATTTCGCAGTAGGCACTCAGAGTATCAGAATTTCCAATACAAGCAACTCCCTTGTCTGGTTAGTTCCGACATCGGCGTTTAGCTTGACGAATTTTTCTACGACGGTTACTGGCACTACAACGTTTACCCTTGGTACGGCGACCACCAGCACTGTGCCGCTTGTGAAAGGCACAGCAGGCGATGCGGGTAGCCTTCTTTCCTCCGGAGGGACGGCGTCCTTCGTGGCTACGGTTGACGGTATGGAAAATACTGTAGAAATCTCGCCTGATAATACTCATTGGATATCTGTTCCCATAGTAGAGTCAGGTGCTAATTCTAGTACGTTTATTGGCACTATAGGGTTTGATTTTACCGCTGCCAGGGTTACAACAAACAGTTCTACCACTAACTCTTCGAGATTTACTGACTATACGGGAACCAGTACCATAGCTTTTGAAGGCACTGCAGGTACAGATTACCCTACATTGTCCAGCGTTTTTGGTACAGGCTCAGTGGTCAGAGTTTCAGATGGGGTATACAATGAGGTAAAAGAAGTAGCCAGTGTTACCTCAACTGTTTTAACTGTTTCTAAGTTAGGCAATACGAGCTTGTTCACCCCATGGAAGACCTTTGTTCAAAATATAGGCGTTGATTTTGGCGGTGATAGTTCTTCTCAGCCTCGGGTACAAACTTTAACGACGGGAGCGAAGATTTTCACTATCGGTGGTTATAAAGGGGGAACCTTTAGGATCCGTTATAACGACAGGTATGGGGCTAGCAATGTCTATTATGGTGGGGATACGCTTGTTAATGCCACGACCAATGTGGCGTTTCAAACAAGCACGGGTAGCTTGTCTGTGTTGCCTACCGGTACGGTTGGATTAAACAGCGAAATACTAGTAACGGTGGTAGATAACGATTTAAATATAGACACGGATACCAAACAAACGACGTACTTCCCTTCATCGTGGTCTACCTTTGGTAATGTAAATGAAAATGGTTTAGGTGTTCCAGGGAAGTCGAATACTTCTGCAAGCAATTCTTCTATAGTAAATGGTAATACCGCTAAGGAGATTTTTGCGAGTCGTATATCGAGTATTACAAATTCCAGTTTTGCCAGCACATCTAACAGTGTCCCGGTGATGCTGAGTGAGACGGGTATTAATTCCGGTACATTTGTTGGTACGTTAAAGCTTTCTGGAACTTCTGGGCAAACAAATGTAGACCAGCCATCTTCAGGGGTTGCCAGATTGAGTGTATCAAATGGAGACACGATAACGTTCTTTTACAATGATTCGCCTAGCGAAACATCGGAAGACAATTTGTCTTCATATACAACAACGAGTGTGGGGGCGACTGGAGGCGTTGGTTCATTAAGCCTTAGCAAGTCTGAGGCGTACCTCAGTGGAGATACGGTAGTCATAACGTTGGTTGATAATGACTTAAATATTTCTTCAGGTGCTGACAAAGCCACCAGTAGTAGTAGCGCAACCTCTTTGGTCAAGGCGACGCCTTCGTCAGATGATACTGGTGGGGCAGGTCGAGAAGTACTTATGACAGAAACATCCGGGAATTCCGGTACGTTTTTGGGCACGGTTAAAACAAGCACCGCATCTGACTCCAATACATCAGGTGGTGCAGCGCCAAATATCAGGGCTGTTGCGAATGGTAGTATTTCGATAAAGTACTCTGATCTATCGCCTGCAAGCGATGTTACAACCACTGTAAGTACAAAGAACTATGGCGCTACGCTTGCGTTTACAACCGATTCAGTAGAAATTGGTGGAAATGCGGTTGTCTCTTTGTATGATCCCGAATCGAATACATCGCATTCTACGGCAAATAATGTGAATGCTAATATTACCTCAACGACAGATTCATCCGGTACTACGGTGCGTCTGACGGAAACAGGCAATGATACGGGGTCGTTCTTAGGTACCATAGCCGCTAGCACAAGTAATTCGCAAGCCAATATAAACATCAAGGCGGCTTTGACTGATACGTTGACAACAACGTTCACAGATAACCCAAATGCAAGTGGTGGTATCTCATCAGTTACTGATACGGCTACGGTGGGGGCTGCTGCAACGCCTACACCAACGCCAACTGCGACGGCAACGCCGACAGGGACAGCAACGCCAACGCCAACAGGGACGGCAACGCCAACACCAACGCCAGGAACAACAGGCGTCATTGTGGGTACTGTTTCGACAGGTGGAACACCAATACCTGGGGCGACGGTATCTGTGGATACTGGCGAAACGGCAACGACCGGACCTGATGGTACGTATACGATTGCGAATGTAACGGCTGGGGATCGTACGGTAACCGCATCAGCGACGGGCTTTGATTCTGCTTCACAGATTGTTACGGTGGTAGCCGGCAGTCCAGTAGTGGCCGATTTCAATTTGACGCCATCAGCGGTTACACCAACACCAACGCCAACAGTGACACCAACACCGACAGTATGCGAGCCTGAGGCTATTTCTGTGTCTCCGACCAGCCTGAAGCTCAAGAGGAAGAAGAGCGGTACGGTGACGGTGACGGTGACAGGTGATGCGGGTTGTCTCGTTGATGGTGAAACGGTAACGGCGACGATCAATTCGGCTGGCAAGAAACGCATATCGGTATCACCGACAAGCGATTCTACAGACGAAGACGGTCAGGCCACGTTCACGATCACTGCCAAGAATAAGACTGGTAATGCAAGGGTCACGTTCAAGGCAGGAGATGCGAAGAAGTCGATGACCGTGAAGGTTAGGAAGTAAAAAAACGTACCCCTGGTCAAGATATACTGGGGAACGTCAAGAAGTTAATAGAAGTTAAAGAAAAGGGGTGTCATGCCGAAAGGGTGTGACGCCCCTTTCTTTTTTAACTACGGTAATCCACGGATGGACACGAGTGACGTGTGTCGAATGACGAGTAATATGTCACCTGTAACAAA
>MHYI01000134.1:4938-7743 GCA_001828295.1 Planctomycetes bacterium RBG_16_41_13
ACGGTAATCCACGGATGGACACGAGTGACGTGTGTCGAATGACGAGTAATATGTCACCTGTAACAAAAATGAATATGACTATCGGGCTAACTCAGCATAAGCAAAAGAGGATCTGCTACCCATGCTAATACAGGTTTTGAAATTCACGTAGCCCCCCATGTTATGATACGATAATGTTAGCTTTTCTGTCATCATGGAGGCATATTTGTCAATTCTACTTGATTATACAATGATTTTCTGGCTGAGTTAACCCGATAGTCATAAAAATGAATAACATATAACAAGAAATAATTAATGAAAAAGTAAGAGGATGGGTGAGATTAAAAAACAGTTGAACATTTTACATTTTTTGTTATCTGTTATTCATTAAAATCAAACCCATCTCTGCTGGTTCAGGCTTGTAGCCTGAACCGAAACATTTTGGTTCAATCGAGGACGATTGAACCAGCAAGGACCAGCAAAGGTTTTACCGTCTGTGTAGCGCGAACTTCAGTTCGCAAGACAGCGACATATCCCCGTTTTCACGAGGACAAGAATGTCGTGCCACATGCTCCGACTCACTCCAGCTTGGATGTTTTTTCCTATGCTGGTTCAGGCTTGCAGCCTGAACCGAAACATATGTTTTTTCTTGGCGCCTTTGCGGTGAACGGTTACTTTGTTTCCGCGCTTCCGTGGTCAGGTTCTTATGCGAAAGAAACAAGGTTTTCCGTTACTTGAGGTAATAGTCGTTCTGGTGATTATTGGCATAGTAGCCGGTATGGCGGTTCCCAGGTTTACCGGGTCATTTAGCTCTGTTAGTTTCCGAAAGCCATTTCTTTTTCAAAAGGAGTGTATTGTATAAATATAAACTCCATATAAAGTAAGCAATAATTAGTGGATAGTACATCCATAAAAAATGGAATATAATTGGAAATCCGGGCAGCGTTATTCGAGCTGCAGAAAGGGTTGTAAGAATAAAGAGAAGGTTATGTGCTTTTGTGTAAGCGCCCCTTTTTATAATAAAATAAGTTGGGACGAGCAAAAGAATATAGGAGTAATCCTTAAAGCGTGGGAGTATCAGGGCATAAACTAAACAAGCCAAAAATATGGTGATTTTTTCCTTATGTTCTATATCAAATGACTTTAAGATTAGATAAGATCTCCATGTCATAAAGAGTATAGTTGTGATTATGATAAAAAATAGGCCTAATTGGGCAGTTTGTGGGACTATTACACCAGTTTTTATTGCCAATAATTCGAATACGTCCTTTAAGAGTGCCATAGTCGATGGGTTTATTATGCCCCTCTCATTTATTTCTGAGGTGTTATTTATGAAACACTTAACTAAGAGAGGATTGGTTATATAAGACACTAGCAGAATAACTAGAAAGGCGGCGAACGCACCGGAAAAATATATAAACTTTTTTTTCTTTTCAAACCTTGAAAACCATATCAAAATAAGAAACAATATGGGTGTGATTTTAAAGATTGCCGCTGCGATAATCAATATGCAAAAAGGCAACAATTTCCGGTTTAAAAGAAAATAAAAGGCCGTCCACAAAAAGCACTGTTCTAAGATAGAGATATTGCTGGCAATGACATCCAGGTAAATGGCGCTATTAAAAGCCAGTAGACAGAAAATGTAAAATAGTAAATCAGCATCTTTTTGAAGAAATTTTTTTGCCCACAAATAAATAAGACTTGTTAGTAAGATGCATTTGAAGGACAAAAATAAATAAAAAGCTATATCAAATTTTACCAGGGAAAATGAACGGAAAAAAAATAATGTGAGGGGCGGATAGACGAACTTATTGTGCTTAGGGACGCATGCCATCTCAAACAGTACGTTTGAATCATAAGGATTTAATCCTGCTGCATAGGCTTTAGCTGCGTAATAATATATTTTAAAATCTGTTTGATAATTACTCCTATGGGTTGATACGTGGATTATAAGATATATAGAATAGAGAATCAGTAAGGCAACAAACAGTTTTTTTAATATTTCTTTGCCCATGTAAAATTCCTCTATAAAGACAATTTCTTATAAACCGTTTAACCCTGCAAATTCACCGTTATTGTAAAGAAATTTTTGCAAAATAGAAAGGGAAATTATGTGTCCTTGTATTTATATTTGAGGAAGCGGTATGCTTTTACACTTATTGAGTTAATTGTCGTTTTCTGTGCTGGTCTGTGCTGGTTCAGGCTTGTAGCCTGAACCAAAACATTTTGGTTCAATCGGGGGCGATTGAACCAGCAAAGGGTAACAATGTAGCTTGTTGAAAAACCTTAATAAAAACTAGGTATTGCCGTCTGTGTAGCGCGAACTTCAGTTCGCAGGATAGCGACATATCCCCGTTTTCACGAGGACAAGAATGTCGCGCTACATGCTCCGACTCGCTCTGGTTTGGATGTTTTTTTCTTTGCGTCCTTCGCGCCCCCCATTTCCATGAGGGCGGGCTTTTGCGGTGAACTGTTACTTTATTTCCGTGCTTCTGTGGTTGATATTCTTATGCGAAAAAAACAAGGTTTTACGTTACTTGAGCTAATTGTCGTTTTGGTGATCATTGGCATCGTAGCCGGTGTGGCGGTTCCCAGATTTACGGGGTCATTTGATTCTATCAGATTCAGGAAGACGATGAACGAACTGGTATACTTTCTCAGGGAGGCGCGTATTAAGGCGATGTCAAGCGCCGAGGCGACCAGTGTCGTTTTCGATCTTCGGGGAGGGTATTGCTATAATGAGGATAAAAGAATATTCATAATGCCACGCGAAATAGAGGTGTTTACTGATAAATTTGAAGCGAAGGATGAACAAACAAGGATTTT
>MHYI01000135.1:0-5131 GCA_001828295.1 Planctomycetes bacterium RBG_16_41_13
TTTTCTTTTCTTTGGTATTCAATTTATCTGAAAAAATTAAAAAATTGCTATCTTCTTCGTTTTTTGTTTTAATGCCGCCTCAAAGGGAAAAAGCAATTTCCCGTAATCTTTTGAATTGAATTGCAGCTTTTTTTTAAATCATTAACCTAATGTAAATAAATGCCAACTGTTACTAAAATTGGTTCTTATCGTTTTTACTTTTATTCCAGTGATGCGAATGAACTGCCCCATATTCATGTAAAAAGGGAAAGATTTACTGCCAAATTTTGGTTAAACCCAATCCGCCTGCAAAAATCTAAGGGATTTAGTGATAGTGATCTCATAAAGATTCAAAAATTGGTAGAAAAAAATAAAAAATTATTTCAGGAGAAATGGAATGAGTACTTTAGTGCTTGAGCATGAATGTCTGGCTCAAAAAGTTGTTTTTACAAAGGATTCTTTTGTAGTTTATTTAAATGATGGGAGAAATATATCCGTGCCCATTGTTTGGTTTCCTCGATTGCTGAACGGCAATAAACCAGAACGAGAAAACTATGAACTGATTGGAGACGGAGAAGGAATTCATTGGCCTGATCTTGATGAAGATATTAGTGTCGAAGGCATATTAGCTGGCAGACGTTCCGGAGAAAGCCAAAAATCTCTCGATAAATGGCTTAAAAAAAGAATCCGATAAAGAGGGAGGGCGCTTTATAAATGCATCAGACAACGAATCGTTTCCTGTAGTGCTTTGAGAACCTTCCTGAACATGCTGCAATGAGACGAAAAAAAGTTTTGCTGATTACATTTTCGGACAGCCTGTTTGTTGTTGACGAAATACAAAGATTTATTGATTAATAATCGGAAGCAAGTAAATTACAGAATAGTATGAATGACTTAAAAGAAAAGTTAAAGCGGATAGCAGAGCTCACATGTAATGATATTGGAAAAAGTGAGGAAAATGTAAAGCAAAAAATTGTTGTTCCACTTCTTGAGTGTTTAGGTCACCATAGAAACCAACTTGAGCTTGAATATGGAACGGGTGGAAAGAGAACGGATTGGTATGACAAACATACAGAATTAGAAAAAGGAGACACATTGATTATTGAAGTTATTGAGCCAAAGAAAATATATAGATTAAGTATTTCTAAATAAGTGGCAGTGCTGCATAAGGCGTTAAAATTTCGTAATAAGAATGGAAAATATGGGGACACTTCCCATATTTATCCACCAGGTCAAGCAAGAAATATGGGAAGTGTCCCCTAATTATTACGTTACAAGATTTCCGGGGAGGGTTTTCCTATAAAATATCCCTGCGCATAATTAATATCAAATTCCCTGAGAATGTTCATTGTTTCCTCATGCTCTACAAATTCGGCAATGGTTTTGATATTCATCCCTTTTGCTACATCGGCAATGGCTTTCACAAAAAGTTGGTCATGGCAATCTCCATGGAGATTTTTTATAAATGAGCCGTCTATTTTAAGATAATCTACTTCCAGCTCTTTCAGATATCTGAAGGAGGTAAATCCCACGCCGAAGTCATCCAGTGAAATGCCACATCCGATTGCCCTCAATTCTTTAATAAACTTTATCGCACTGTCTAAATCACGAATGGCGGACGTCTCCGTTATTTCAAAAATGAGACGCCTTGTGTCTACCTTTGTTTCCAATATTGTAGTTTTCAGGTATTCAAACAATCCTTCATCACTAAAATCCTTTCCGGAAAGGTTAATGCTGAATGACGGGAATCCCCTTTTTTTGTTGAGATTAGACAGGTATTTTATTGTCTTTTCTATAACAACGCGGTCAATGAGCGGGATCAAACCCAACGTTTCAGCCACATCGATAAACGATGACGGAAATATTATTTTCCCATCCTGCGTACACATTCTGACAAGGGATTCGTAGTGGTGTATTTCATTGTTATTTAAATTAAGTATTGGTTGAAACCAGGGAACAAAACGGTCTTCTTCGATAGCTCTTTGAATTTCTTCCTTCCACCGCATCCGTGAATGCATCTTTTCTAAAATGCGGTCTTCAGGATGATAAAGGTGTGTTCTGTTTTGCCCCAGCTCCTTAGCCAGGTAAACAGCAGCGTCGGCCTTTGTAAAAAGTTCGTTTATCGTTACTCCGTGCCTTGGATAAAGAACAACGCCAATACTTGCAGTCAAATTACCTGCTATTTCAATCGCGCGGAATTTTTCGATCTTTTTCCTTACATGTTCGGCTACCGCTATCCCTTCTTTTTCACCTTTAAAAGGCAGTAAGATTGCAAACTCATCCCCGCCCATGCGTCCAACAAAACTCTGTCCGGCATCCTTTCTCATAGATAAGGAATCGATTTCCGCTAATGTATTTTGCAGGAGTCCGGCAATGCCATGCAGTAATCTATCTCCAGCGCTGTGCCCGTAAGCGTCATTATTTAGTCTGAATTTATCAATATTAACCAGAAGGATAACACCGGCTTTATTATTATTATTTTGGGCAGACAATATCCAGTCATTCAATAACGTCATGAAGTGTGCCCGGTTGTACAAGCCTGTCAGTTCATCATAGGCGGCAAGGTATCTGCTCCTTTCTTCAGATTTCATCTTTTCCGTGATATCTTCCTGCACCGCAAGAAAGTGTGTAATGTTTCCCCTATCGTTTCTTATGGGAGAAATCACACCGTTACCCCAGTAGTATTGTCCGTTCTTTTTCTTGTTTTTAAAGACCCCCCGCCATGTTTTTCCTGCAGCGATAGTCTTCCACAATTCCTCATATTCTGCATGGGTAGTCTCTCCGGAGGTAAGGATGCGGGGGTTCTGTCCGATTACTTCTTCCTTTGAATATCCTGTTACCTGTACAAACATTGGGTTTACATATTCAATAGTTCCTTTAACGTCCGTAATAAATATGGTATTTATGCTATGGTCGATAACCGTGGAAAGCCTTCTCAATTCCTCTTCTGCCTTCTTTCTCTGTACAATGGCGCCTAACTGTACAGCAACCGTTGACACGAGTTTGATTAGTCGCCCGTCTTCATTCTGTCGTTTTCGCACAAAGAAAACCAGTACTGCAATAACCTTAGTATTGGCTATAACGGGAATACTCATTGCCGCTTTGAAACCATACTCCACGCAAATCTTCGCGCGGGGAAAGTCTCCATCAACTGTTGTATCGTGTCTCCACTCCGGTCTCCCTGAAGCCCATACACGTCCGGGCATCCCTATTTCCGGTAAAAAGTTAAATGTTTTGCTTTGTTTTACAAATCCGTCAAGATTTTCATGATTACCATACCACGCCTGGTCAAAATCGAGGCGCTTGCCATCGGGTGAAGGAAGCCATGCTTCACCGTATACCCAGCCTGTGGATTCACACACTTTATGCAATACCACGTTGAGCGCGGTTTGAAAATCCTCAGCTTTGGCAATTGCAGTAGTTATTGTATGGAAGAGGTTAATCTCGTCTTCCACCCTCTTACGTTCCGTAATATCATGCACCGTTCCGTTCATCCGGATAGCTTTACCTGTAGCGTCAAAAATGACCTCCGCCTGTTCATGGACTACCCGCTCTGCGCCGCCCGGTAAGACTATACGGTGATCAATGCCATATGGCTTCTTTTTATAGAGGGCATTGTTTACAGATTCCTTTACAAATTCCCTGTCACCTGGGTGCACACAATTCAGGAACGCATCATATGTTGCGCCAAACGACTGTGGAACCAGACCGAATAAACGATATATCTCATCTGACCAATGCAATATATTATTCACTATATCCCATTCCCAGTTTCCCAGATGGGCAATTTTCTGTGCGTT
Organism: Planctomycetes bacterium RBG_16_41_13; assembly: GCA_001828295.1. Next base: position 3,780 of record MHYI01000135.1, read on the forward strand.
GGCAAGACTGTTTTCGCTTTCCTTTAACTTTTCTTCAACCTGCCTGAGTTTAGTGATGTCATTTTCAAGCTCTTTAATCCTTTCTTCAAGTTTTAGAACGTCGGTATCGCGATAAACACTCATTTTCTCTTTTTCTTCCTCAACAGATCTATCCTGTGAATTCCGCCACATGTTTTCCACTCTATTAAAATAAGGAATTTAGAAACCGCAAATACACGCAAATGGACGCTAATATTTTTAACGGGCGTCAGAAATCGTAAAATATGGGGACACTTCCCATATTTATCCACCAGATCAAACAAGAAATATGGGAAGTGTCCCCTAATTATTCTAATTATTCTAATTATTATTATTAATGTGGGGTCACCCTTGATTAGTGATTTAATTTCTTCTAATCGTTTATTAATTTTATTATCTTTCGATATCTTTGATTTCATAAATTTATTCACTAATCAAGGGGTAACTCCATTCTTCTTTTGTTCCTCACCAGTTCTCCTGTTTCTTATTTCCGTTTACGAATACGGATAGCTCCTGCCATAATAACGGTGAATGCTTGGTCTAACTCTGTGCCATGTTTATTTAAAGCCGAAGCATCACCTCCGCCTTATTCAACGGGGATAATCCCGTCAAGCGGATAAGAATAACACTTGACATCAGACGTCGCTGTAAAAATACCAATTCCCCAAAATCCTTATCTGCCGTTATTAACAGATATCTTTCCTTGTTTGCAAGATCAAGCACATTCTCATCTGAAATCCCAGGTTCCATTTCAGCAACGTACCATACCTGATGGCCATCTTGCCTTAAACGCTCCACTATTTGCCGATCTACACTTTCATCTGCCAGACAGTTCAAGCTACCTCCTGAATAGGATAAACCACCTCATCCCGTAATGAATCAGCCGCAAACGCCAGTGCTGCTTGAATAGCATCGCGGGTAAGACGGGGGTGTGCAGCCAGAATTTGCTCGATAGTTTCACCAGCGGCAAGCTTATCTAAAACAAGCTCTACTGTAATGCGTGTTCCGGCAATAACCGGTTTGCCTATCATGACCGCAGGATCTGATATGATTAATTTTTTCTGCATTTTTTCTCCTTTCAAAGGACATATTATCTTACATTCAATACTTTAGAAAGTGTCGCTAACTCCAAAAATAGTTGTTCCAAACTATATTTGCCGTACTACCAATTTGTAAAATTTTCACAATATTGTATCACAAACATCTTGATTGTGCTATTGAACACTCAAGCTGCCTGCCTGCGTGTTGCATGCAGACAGGGAATCGGGCGCATTCCAGATTTTTGTAACACTTTAGCTTTTTGAAAAACTTTGCGATGACAATAGCAACATTAG
>MHYI01000135.1:5232-7887 GCA_001828295.1 Planctomycetes bacterium RBG_16_41_13
ATTCGGAAGACAATGGATTTACACCAGGGTATAATATAAATTGCGCTGTTTCGCCTGGTAGCCGGCGTCGTTTATCAAAAATTCAATTTCCTCTTTTTCCATGGTATAACTTACTCCCGCTGCCTTCACAACATTTTCCTCAATCATTGTGCTCCCCATGTCATTCGCACCGAATTTTAAAGAGAGTTGCGCTATTTTAGCGCCTTGTGTAACCCATGATGCCTGGATATTCTCAATGTTATCAAGATACAGCCGGGAAATGGCTAGGGTTTTTAAATAATCATGACTGCCGGAAAGCGCGTTTTCCAATTGTGTGTTTTTCGGTTGAAATGTCCACGCGATAAAGGCGGTAAACCCGCCTGTTTTATCCTGAAGCTGCCGGATCTTTTCAAAATGTTCAATGCGTTCATCCGTCGTTTCGATATGGCCAAACATCATTGTAGCAGTCGTTCTCATGCCCTGCTCATGGGCAGATTGCATCACGTCCAGCCATTCCTGCGCAGAACATTTATTGGGACTTATGATTTTTCTGCAACGATCCGTTAATATTTCAGCGCCGCCGCCGGGAATGGAATCAAGCCCCGCTTCTTTTAATATACGTATCACTTCCGGCATTGGCAGGGTATTTAATTGGGAAAAATGCATTACTTCCGGAGGGGAAAAGGCGTGTATGTGTATATCGAAGTTTTTCTTAATGGAAAGTAATAAATCCGTATAAAAGTCTATCTTCAGCGTTGGGTGCAGCCCCCCTTGCATGAGTATCTGCTTCCCGCCTAATGCTAAAGTTTCTTCTATTTTTTTATAAAGCGCCGTTTTTGAAATGATATATCCATCACTATGTTCAATATTTTTATAAAAGGCGCAGAATTTACACCCCGATGTGCAAATATTCGTATAATTGATGTTTCTGTCAATAATATAGGTACGGAAGTTTTCCGGGTGTTTCCTCTTGCAGACCTCGTCAGCAGCAATTCCCAACATGAGAAGCTCTTTATATTCAAAGAGACGGGTACCTTCATCCGCGGTTATTCTTTTATTTTGCGCCGGTTTTAAAAGTGTTTCCTGCAGATGCTTATCTGCCGGGCAGGAATCAGGTGTCATTAAATATCACCCTTTCACCTTTGGGCGCTAATTCCATTGCTACCGCACACTGGTAAAATTTCTTAAGCCCTTGTATCTCATCCTTGCCTAAATCGTATTGAATAGCATTTGTAAGATAATGCAGGCATGTATCGAATGATATATTAAGCCGTTTTGCTTCAGACATGGCAATTTCCTTTATGTGCTGAATGCCCAGTTTTTTTGAGTTCAACAGTAATTCGTTCAGCCCGGGTATTTTTCTCCCCCGTTTCACCACCCAGACCGCATAAACAAAAGGCAGTCTTGTATATTCATACCATGCCTGTCCAAGGTCTAAGGTAACATACCCATTGTCTGCCGCCTTGATAGCGTTATCGCCAATAATTAAAACCGCATCGGCCCTTGTTTCGGCAATATTGTACTGTTCATTGAATTGTGTGTAGCCGGGCGTAAGATGATATTGACCATGCAAAATAATCCTTGTAAGCGCGCGGGAAGTTAATGAACTTGTATCTAATGCCGCAGTTTGTATGTTTGCAATCGGTACTTTAGAAAATATCTTAACGCTTTCAACCGCCCCGTGGGAAGCGATTGCTATATGCGGTATAATTGCAAAACACCCGTTCCTGAAATATTCAATGGAAGGAATGAGGGCTACATCAATACAATCATTGTTCAGCATGCCAGGCAAAAGCGAAGGCACTTCAAATAGCAATTCTACGGAATCTTTATGGCATTCAAGTCCGTATATCAAAGGCTTTGCGTTCATATAAGGGACAATGCCTATCCTGATCTTTTCTGTCATATTGCACTTGCCTAAATCTTTGTTCTTAGATAAACTAGCCTCTATTACTTTACTTTTCATACAGGCCATGAAACTACATTACATAACCCATTCCGAATAATTTAACACAAGTGAAACATTTTATATGACTATCGTATTTTCTTCAATAGAGAATTACATTAACGTTATTATTAAAAAGGAATTTTACACCAATGAATAAATCACATACTGTCGCCCTGCTGTCAAAACGAGTCTTCTTTTGTTTTTTGCTATTACTCCCTTTTTGTAAGTTGCTTAATGGTGATTCGGTATTTGCAGAAGGACAAACGAAATTTGCCCAGGATTTTTTTGACTCCGCTGAACCGATCACGCTTAAAGACCCGTTGGCGGTTATCCTGGGCGCAATGGACAACGATGGCGCGTTTGTTTTTACGTATGCCGATGCGGTAAAGTTTGCGGGACATTCCTGCCCTGCTGTTGCCGGCGCATACAAATCAACCCAATTGGCGCTGAAGGCATTATACGGCAAGGAGACGCCGGTAAGGGGAAATATAGGTGTGACCATCATGGGCGGCGTCGATGAAAATGTAAACGGGCCAATATCACAGATTGTGTCCATGATAACCGGCGCATCTGCCGAGAACGGTTTTAAGGGCTTTGGCCCTGCCGGAAAATACGGACGGTACAATTTGATGTCATTTGCTACTGAACAAAAGACAGATTCAAAAGCAACGTGTACCTTGTTATTTCAGCGAAGGGACACGGGGAAAACGGTTGAAATCACTTACGAC
>MHYI01000136.1:0-977 GCA_001828295.1 Planctomycetes bacterium RBG_16_41_13
AATCCTTAGTCCATTCCCAAACGTTTCCCGCCATATCAAAACATCCGTAAACGCTTTGCCCTTGTGGGTATTGCGTCACTGGAGTTGATTTTTCAATTTTTGCTTCGGCGCAATTCAGACGTGTTTTGTCAAATTCATTTCCCCATGGGTATATTCTTCCGTCGGCGCCCCGGGCCGCTTTTTCCCACTCCGCTTCAGTAGGCAGCCTTTTTCCCGCCCAATTGGCAAATGCTTCCGCCTCATACCACGAAATATTTACTACCGGACAATCTTTATCACCCTGCAATAGGGCGTCTATGTCATTACTCCCCAGCGGATTGAAATCAAGCATATACTGCCATCCCGCTTCTGACCAATACAACTTTTTTTTATACCCGTTCGCCTCAATAAATTGAGAAAATTGTGCATTGGTGACAGGGTATTTATCAATATAATAAGCACTCAGAAAAATTTCTCTCTGCGGAAGTTCATTATTTAACCGATACGTTTCGATGCCTTTATCCTGTTCCAATAATTTCTTTATGTCTTCCTTTGTACTCCCCATCAAAAACGTACCTTCAGGAATCAGGATCATATCTTCGAATAAAACATTTCCCGTTTCGTAGACCTTTATCATACTTTCGCCATCACTCCTTTCTGCAAAACAAATTCAGCCAATGAAACCTTCTCTCCGGTATTGTCTCGCCCTAAAAAAGAAAAAGATAAACGATAATTCCAAAAACCGATATTATACCAAGAAAAACAAGGGATATATGGAATTCATCATCCTTACGCCGGCATCTCCTGGAGTTAATCACCAGCCCTGTAACGCTTACGCAAAGCCAAACGATCATTATATGAAAAAGATACGATGACAATTTCCGGTTCCATGTGCTGATTAACTGCATATTAAATTTCCTATCAAAGAACGATTCTACTTCGGGTATTGCCGCCCCAAAAATCAACAATGCAGTAATCATAAGTATCCAACTCGTCAC
>MHYI01000136.1:1117-2372 GCA_001828295.1 Planctomycetes bacterium RBG_16_41_13
GCCTGCCAGGATAAATTCCTTTTAGATTTACGATTTGGGATTTTAAATCGTACTTCGTACTTTGTAACAACCCGATTTCCGGTAGGCGGTTCCTACCCCGCATGGCTGATACATATGACAACTGGCATGACGCTCCCGTTCTGATCGTTTCCAAATTCTCAGCCTGCTTTGCTTAAATATTCTACGACCTTGTCTCCCATCTGGGAGGTTGAAAGGATTTTTTCCTTTTGCGTAGTTTTATTTGCGAGATCTGCCGTCCGATAACCATCTTCCAGCGCCTTCATTATAGCCTCTTCAATAGCCTTTGATTCCCTATTAAGGCCGAATGCATATTTTAACATCATTGCCCCTGAGAGTATTTGTGCCAACGGATTGGCCTTATTCAGTCCGGCAATATCAGGGGCGGAGCCATGAATGGGTTCAAAAAGCCCGAAGCCTGTTTTCGCAAGACTTGCGCTTGGAAGCATGCCAATGGAACCGGTAATGGCGGAAGCGAGGTCTGACAATATGTCCCCAAACATATTTTCGGTAACGATCACGTCGAATTGTTTTGGATTCGTTGCCAGTTGCATGGCAGCATTGTCCACATACATGTGATTAAGTTGTATCTGGGGAAAGTGGGTCTGAACGTATTCAGTAACTATCTTTCTCCATAATTTTGAACTTTCAAGGACGTTTGCTTTATCAACGGAGGTGAGTTTTTTGTTGCGTTTCATTGCGGCGTCACAGGCGACAGCCGCAATCCTTTCGATTTCCGGTACGGAATAAATCATGTAATCTACCGCGTAATTCCCCTGCATGACACCTTCATGGAGGGTGAGGGTTTTTACCTTGTTTCTCCCAAAGTATATTCCTCCCGTAAGTTCCCGAACAATCAGTATGTCAAGACCTCCTTCGAGGCGTTCTGATTTTAACGAGGCCGCATCAGCCAACGGACCGAAAATTATTGCGGGACGCAGGTTTGCAAATAGATTATATGTGCCCCTTAAGGGAAGCAGCGCCCCGCGTTCCGGGGTAAGTTCCGGAGGTAAATTTTCCCATTTGGGGCCTCCAACCGCGCCAAAATAGATAGCATCTGAATTGTTGCAAACTTCTTTGGTTTCATCGGGCAGGGGGTGTCCGTATTTATCGTAAGCACAACCGCCTACCAGTGCTTCTTTGTAATCAAAGATATGGTCGAATTGTTTTGCTATTGCATCCAATACTTTCAAACCCTCTTTCATTATTTCAGGGCCTATTCCGTCTCCTGCAAGCA
>MHYI01000136.1:2538-2680 GCA_001828295.1 Planctomycetes bacterium RBG_16_41_13
TGTTACTTTATCGGTCGTCTTTGATTATTTCAACGGTAAAGGTATACATCTCGATGTCTCTGTGTTTCCAGGCTTCTTTGGGCAAACCCGCCTTGCCGGAACAGCAGTGGGAAAGAAATTCTTCTTTGCTCCATCCGGTTTC
>MHYI01000136.1:2896-16846 GCA_001828295.1 Planctomycetes bacterium RBG_16_41_13
GAGTGGAATATCAGATACAAACCGGCCAATGCAGCCACGAAGCTTTCTCCGGTTTTTTATCGTGACAAAAACACCCTGTTTTGCCTGAATATCAGGATGATCATAGGAAAAATCCGGGGCAGGTTCTTTTTTTACCGCGGACGCGACGCTTTTCCTGGCAATTTCCAAGAGTATTTTTTTTGCAGTTTCTTCCAATAATACACTCCGATAGAGAAAAATCTGTTTAATAAGGAAGCCTCAATTTTAAATTCCCGTTGCCTCGTGAAATATGTCCGCGGTGAAAACGAAGAACTCCATATCGTTGTCTCTCCATGCATTTATGGGTAATCCGGCTTTTCTGCAGAGATGTTGAAGGGTTTCCGTTTTGTCCCATCCCTGTTCGGCAGCGACATGTGGAAGAAATACGGAGTTTGCATATCCTTTGCGAATTACTATGCCTTCCTGTCCAACGGTAAACCCCTCGGGGCCGCTTATTTTTCTTGGCTGACTCAAAACGGAAATTTCTATATCAATGTCATTAATTTCTTCATGGGTTACCGGCAGAAATCTATTGTCTTTTGCAGAGGAGTTGATGGTATTTTCAACTACCGCCTGGTAAAGGGAGGTTTTGGGAAGGATATACCCAATGCACCCGCGCAATTGCCCCTGTTTTTTTAATGTTACAAACACGCCATATTTTTCGAAAAGCCTTGGTGTTTGTGTGAAAAGCTGCAAATCAATTTCGGGAGAAGCACCTGTATTTGCATACGTTTCCAAAGTCTTTCTGGCAAGCGATAAGAGTGTTTTCTTTTCTTTTTCTGAAAAACAAAGGGATTGTCCCGCCGTTTGTGATTTTTCTTGCGGGTGATATTCGCCTGATTTGATTTCTGCATTTTTTGTGAAAAGAATGGATGCATAGCTAACGGAATAGATGAAATTATTTGTCTGATGCCCTGACGTATCGTAATGAAGCATGTGTCCTTTTGCACTATCGGGCAGTAGTTTTAAAAGAATTGAAATAGGCAATATTCCACAGGCATTTATTCCCGTTTGTTTTCTATATTCCCTGAGTCCGTCAAAATCTTTATTAAGAATCTTTTCAAAAGCGCCATAGTCAAGAATCTTTATGTTTTCTTCCACATTTTCTCTGAAGGGTACATATCGGTACGCATCGCCGTAATGGGTAAAATCAGAACTGACAACGAGCAGTGTTTTGTCGTCCAGCAATGGCCGAATGGCTTCTGCAATTTTGTCAAAATCATTATCGAGCAATATGCCAATCATAATAGGTACCAGATTAAAATCGCCCAAGGTCATTTGCAGGAAGGGTAGTTGCGTTTCTAAAGAATGTTCTCCCTTGTATGCGCCGTCATAATCTCCGAATAGCTTCAGAGGGCTGCTGTTGCGTGTATTTTTTGATTCTGCGGTGAAAGAGGTGTTAAGCAAATAATCACATGCTTCCTGATCAATAGAAATTTTCCCTAGAGGCGTTTTATAGCTGGTTGCTTTTAATATTGAGGCACCCCGGTATCTCCTCCCACCGTGTGAAGGGGAAAGCACAATCACCCTCTTAAATCCATGGCCCTTTATAGCGCTATAACCATAGGCTGCGACTTGTCCGGAATAAACATATCCAGCATGGGGGGATATGATTGCAAGGGGTCTTCCATTTGATTTTTGACTGGAAACCTCCTTTAGAAATTCATTTATTTGGCCTTTTAATGCCGCTTCATTGCCAGGGTAAAACCTCCCTGCTACTTGTGATTCCCATGTCTGAGGTGGTTCCGTTTCCGCAAACAGTAAGGAAAAGGAAGATATTAAGGTAAATATGAAAAATGTGAATATAACCATTGTATGTTTCATGGTACTTTCCTTATTTAAGTAATTTGATGACAAAAAAACCGGCTACTATTAATACTACAAAGGCAATTGAGATAATATTAAAATATTTTTCGATAAAATGTTTTATCTTTGGCCCAAAAATGCAAATGAGAGCGGCAACTATGAAGAATCTTCCCGACCGGCTGAGTGCCGACGCAATGAAAAATGTCCACAAATTAATTTTGCAAGCCCCGGCCGCAATGGTAAAGACTTTGTACGGGATTGGGGTAAACCCCGCAATGGCAACGGCGGAAAAGGCGTTGGTGTTGTATTGTTCTTTTACATAATCAAACTTTTCCATAAGCCCAAGGGTGGTGAGGATTGGTATTCCAACAAAATCAAACAACCCGAAGCCGATAAAATATCCAAAACCACCGCCCAATATGGATCCTGCGGAACAAATGGCGGCATATTTAAAGGATTTTCTTACAATTGAGAATGCAAGCGCCATTAAGAGCACATCCGGGGGGATGGGAAAGAAAGACGATTCACAAAACGCCAGTGTAAATAAGGCAATGGAACCATAGGGGGTATGTGCCCAATGTAACGTCCAATCATACAGCCTTCTATGCAACCCTGCCCTTTTTATCTGTGATATTTGCAATTGCTCAGTATGGTCCATAAAATGCTCCTCGAATTTCTAAGGATTAATAATTAGTAATGAGATGAATGTTTATCCGGCTAGTTGTGTGAGACATTTTCTCCAGCTACCTATACGGCGCTAAACGCCTAATGTTAAAATATATACGGAATAAACATTATTGACGCTCAAAAGTTTAAACGTGGTGTTATAGGGAAGTCAAGCGAAAATCCAGTTGTGGAAATATATTAGGGTAATTATCATTAAAATAGTTGATCTAAAAGAAGGGGAATCGCCATATTATTTTTGGTTTGTGGCTAATTATACTGCCAAAGCATAAGAGCAGTTTTGATTTGACAATAGTAAGCTTTTCGCTATAATGAAAGTTCACAATAATATAGGCAGATTAAGGTTTACATAGATTGGAATGACGATGGAATTGAGAAGCGATAAAATTACGAAAGGTCTTGAGCGTGTTCCTGCACGGGCACTTTTATACGCAACTGGTTTAAGCAAAGAGGATTTAGATAAACCGTTCATTGGAATAGCGAGCAGTTTTACCGATCTTATTCCCGGGCATGTTCATATGCGCCCGCTGGAGAGGGCTATTGAAAAAGGTGTCCATGCGGGAGGAGGGGTAAGCTTTGTTTTTGGTATACCGGGTATCTGTGACGGCATTGCAATGGGGCATAGCGGAATGCATTATTCTCTTGTGTCGAGGGACCTGATTGCAGATATGATAGAGTGTGTGGTAAGCGCTCACTGTCTGGATGGGTTAGTGATGCTGACAAATTGCGACAAAATAACGCCCGGAATGTTAATGGCCTGCGCAAGATTGGATATTCCCGGGATTGTTGTTACTGCTGGCCCTATGATTTCCGGACGTTATGGAAAGCAAAAGTTGTCCCTGGTGAAAGATACCTTTGAAGCGGTAGGGAGAAGACGTAAAGGTGAAATTGACGATAAAGAATTGTCGTGTTTAGAGATGGAGGCTTGTCCCGGAGCCGGGTCATGTCAGGGGTTATATACGGCCAACACCATGGCATGTGTATCGGAGGCGTTAGGTATGTCTCTGCCAAGATGCGCCGCTGCTCTTGCAATTTCGGCGGAGAAGGAACGTATTGCCTATAAAAGTGGCCAACGTGTGGTAGATCTTGTAAGAAAAGATATTACTTCGAGAAAGATTATGACGCGTAAATCGTTTGAAAATGCGATCATGATAGATATGGCACTTGGCGGGTCAACAAATTCCTGTTTGCATATTCCTGCGATTGCAAACGAGGCGGGCGTGGAAGTGAATTTGAAGCTATTTGACGAAATCAGCGCAAGAACACCTCATATAACAAGTTTGCAGCCTGGCGGCGAATATTTGCTGGAAGATTTATATTATGCGGGCGGCATTCCTGCCGTAATGAATCGATTACAGGATGACCTGCACGATTGTATTACCGTAAGCGGGTTTAATACAAAAGAGATAGCGAAATCCGCCATGATTAACGATGGCGAGGTGATAAGGTCAAAGGATACCGCATATCATAAAGAAGGTGGGATAGCGGTTTTATATGGTAATTTATCTCCCGATGGTGCTGTGATAAAGCAGAGCGCCGTATCTGAAAACATGATGAAGTTTACTGGGAAGGCAAAGGTTTTCAATAGTGAAGAGGCTGCAATGAATGCAATTATGGATTCCATGATTAGCAAAGGCATGGTGGTAGTGATACGATATGAGGGTCCGCGCGGGGGGCCTGGGATGAGAGAGATGTTGTCTCCTACGGCGGCGCTTGTGGGACTTGGGTTAGGAGAGTCCGTCGCTTTAATTACGGATGGGCGTTTTTCCGGGGGGACACAGGGTCCCTGCGTTGGGCATGTATCCCCTGAAGCGATGGTTGGGGGTACCATTGCCTTGGTGGAGGATGGCGATGAAATAACGATAGATATTCCAGGTCGCACATTAAATTTGAATGTTTCGAAAGAAATTCTTACCCGTAGAAAGGAAGCATGGAAACCGCCAAAACCAAAAATAACACAGGGAGTGTTGTCCCGGTATGCAAAATGTGTTACATCGGCGGATAAAGGCGCTGTGTTAACGGCGGAATAGTACAGAATAACGCGATGTGCAATCCATAGTAACATTGTATAATAAATAGTAGAGCAGAATGCTACCCGGTGGTGTAATGGTAACACTAGAGATTTTGGTTCTCTCATTGGAGGTTCGAGTCCTCCCCGGGTAGCCATTCTATTTTTAGGGAATGAGTAAGTTGCAGTAGTTTTATGATTTTGGTAATTACCCAATATCTTGTGGTAACAACCCCCGCAATCCCCATTTATTAAGAGGGAATTTTGGAAGGAATTCTTTATTTTCTACAAGATATTGGGTAATTACTGATTTTGTGTATTGCTATAAAAGATGAAAAAGATTACGGCAGTTATTTTGGCTGCTGGCAAGGGTACGCGAATGCGTTCACCATTGCCAAAGGTTTTGCATGAAGTATGCGGCAGCACCCTTCTTGAATGTGTTATTTGCTCTGTGCAAAAGGCTGAAATTCCCCGGATAATCATAGTAGTGGGTGACAAAAAAGAAGAAGTAGAAGAAAGTTTAGAGGGATTACCTGTTGAAATAGTAGAACAACGGGAACAATTAGGAACAGCACATGCCGTTATCGCGGCAAAAGATAGGATTAATAGTTCGGATGATATCGTTTTAATTTTGAATGGCGATGCACCTCTTATTAAACCCCGGACACTGAAAAAGCTGATAAGCATAAATAATGAAACTGCGGCTGATGTTGTATTATTAACCGCACGCCTGGAAAAACCAAAAGGGTATGGGCGGATATACAGGGATAAAAATGGTGGTATAGCAAAAATTATAGAAGAAAGTGAAGCCAGCGGTGATGTATTGGCAATTAATGAAATCAACGCGGGAATATATGCATTTAAAACAAAAGACCTTCTGGAAGGATTGTGTGAGATTCTGCCACGCAATAAAAAAGGGGAGTTTTATCTAACCGACATCATTTCACTATTGCACAATAAGGGGAAAAAAATAGAGGGAATTGAGGCGGATGACGCTGTTGAGGTGTTAGGGATAAATACACAGCAGGAATTGGCAATCGTTAACAAAATAAGGTGTGATGAGATTCTGCAGGGTTTTATGGAGAGCGGGGTAACTATAGTAGACACGGGAAGCACATTTGTTGAAAATAATGTGGAAATTGGGGCGGGAACGAAAATTTACCCCTTTTCTTATATAAGCAAAAATGTAGTTATTGGCCGGTATTGTCGTATAGGACCATTCTCATATTTGGAATCTGGCACGAAAGTGAGCGATGGTACAGAGGTAAAAAGCAGTGAAAGAGAATGGAAAACAAGTTTTTTAAGGTAGAGAAATGGACAAAAAGAGAAGGATAGAAGAGTTAGACGATTTGAAAATTTTTTCCGGAAATGCAAATCCTGATTTGGCAAGAAAAATTTGCGAACACCTTTCGATCAATCTGGGGAATGCCTACGTTGGTCGTTTTCCCGATGGCGAAATTGACCTGAAGGTCAATGAGGATGTTCGGGGTGCTGACGTATTTTTGGTACAACCAACATGCGCACCTGTCAATGAAAGCTTAACGGAACTTCTTATATTCATAGACTGTCTAAAGCGGGCATCTGCCGCGCGTATTACTGCGGTGCTGCCGTATTATGGTTATGCGCGAAAGGATAGAAAAGACGAAGGGCGTGTGCCAATAACGGCAAAATTGGTGGCAAATCTCATAACGACGGCAGGGGCGGACAGGGTTCTAACCCTTGATTTACATGCCGCTCAGATTCAGGGATTTTTTGATATTCCTGTAGATCATCTGCTGGCATTTCCTGTAATGATGAAATACTTTGAACAATTAAAGACAGAAGATTTGGTGGTGGTTACTCCCGATGTCGGAGGTATAAAACTCGCCAGGAACTATTCAAAGGGCTTGGGCGTGAAGATGGCAATCGTTGACAAAAGGCGGGTAGGGCCTGAAGAGACAGAGGTAGGATTTATAATCGGAGAGGTAGCAAATAAAAATGTAATTATGATCGACGATTTAATTGCAACGGGCGGGTCTATTGCACAAGCGGCGCATGTTCTGAAAGAAAAAGGTGCGATGGATATATATGTTGGAGCGACTCATCCGGTTTTTTGCGGTTCAGCGATAGAAAAATTGTCTGCTGCCCCGATAAAAGAAATAGTGATAACTGATTCGATACCGCTTTCCGAAAAAACAAGAGCGACTGGCGATAAGTTTAAAGTGCTTTCTATTTCAGGTCTGTTAGGAGATGCTATCATGAGAATACATCATCATGAATCGGTAAGCTCTTTATTTGTTTAATAGGTTATTTTTAGGAGTTGTAAAACGATGGAAGTTTTAGAATTGAAGGCGGAAAAAAGAACATTAAAAAGAACTAAGGCGGTAAGAAAACTGAGGGCGACAGGACACATACCTGCAGTAGTTTACGGCCACAAAGAAGATAATGTACTTTTGAGCGTTGATGACGGTGAATTCGGGCGTGTTTTAAATGCCGGTGCTCGTATGATCAATCTGGCTTATGACAGGACAAAGGAGTCTGTTCTTATAAAAGATGTCCAATATGATAATCTTTCAGATAAGGTATTGCACGTAGATTTTGCGCGTGTTTCTATGGATGAAAGGGTAACTTTAAAAGTGCCAATAATACTGTCAGGGAGTGCTGTTGGAGTGAAAGCAGGCGGTGTGTTAACCCAGACTATGAAAAATATAGAGATAGAATGTTTCCCTGCGGCTGTTCCTGAGGATATTAAGGTAAATGTATCTGAACTTGAAATGGGTAAGTCTATACATGTCAAAGAATTACCTTCTATAGCAGGTATTAAATATTTATCCGATGCAGAAGCAGTTGTTGTTTCTGTGCATCATGCTGCGGAGGAAAAGGCGGTATCAGAAGAAGAATTGCCTGCCGGACCTGAAGTAATCACTAAAAAGCCGAAAGAAGAATCCGGCGCTTCAGAAAAATCGTAGTATGGAATTTGTTGATGAAGATGATAGTTGGATTGGGAAATCCCGGCGAGAAGTATTTAAGGACGAGACATAACCTGGGTTTTATGGTAATTGATGAATTTTCCCAAAAACTGGGAATGGGAGGGTTTCAGCATAAATTTCAATCTCTGTTTTGTAAAAAAGAAGTGGAACATGAAGAAATTATATTGCTAAAACCACAAACCTTTATGAATTTAAGCGGGATTGCAGTTCAGGAAGTGGCAAATATGTACAAATGTCAAACCAGGGATATTATGGTTATATGTGATGATTTAGATCTTCCATTCGGCAAATTACGTATTCGGCGCGCCGGTGGCTGCGGCGGGCATCGTGGTTTGGAATCAGTTGCGGCATCTTTAGGGACTGCCGATTTCCCCCGTTTGAGAATAGGTATAGGACGTCCCAAATTTAATGATACGAGCCGTTTTGTCCTTTCAATGTTTTCTTCAGAAGAAGATGTTGAAATAGCGAAATCCCTTGAAGAAGCTTGCAAAGCCTTGAAAACATGGGTTTACAATGGGATAGAAAGTTGTATGAATGAATATAACTAATTTTTTTGTTTTATGTAAGGTTTTTATGAATAATGTTAGGAGGAAGAGAATTTGAGATTGTATGAGGGTTTGTTTCTGATTGACAATGTCCCCGCCAATTCCGACTGGGACGGCGTAGTAAAAAGTATTCACGATATTTTAGTGAAGAATGGTGCAGAAATTTTAAAGACTGAAAAATGGGGAGAAAAAAAATTAGCGTACAAGATTAAAAGCCACAAACGTGGCACATACGTACTGATACATTTTAACGCTGAAAACACATCCATTACGCAGATGAAAAGGGATTTTCAGTTATCAGATTTTCTTATTCGGTCTTTAATACTAAGAGATACTGTCATAGAAGAATTATCAGCTGCCGGCATTGAGGAAGGTTTTACAGAGAAAGAAGCTGAAAAAGAGCATAAAACGGGGGAAGTATTATCAGCAGAAAAACGTGAACCTGTTTTAGCTGTTGGGGAAGCTTAACTTTAAATCTGGTCTTATTATAGAAAAGAAATCATCTCGTCCTATAGATACTGACGGTCGTTTAAATAAGAAAAATTTTAGTTAGAGATAAAAGGAGTAAGGAATGGCAAGCCTTAATAAAGTATTTCTTATGGGTAACCTTACGAGAGATCCTGAACTGAGATATACCGCAGGAGGGTTGGCTGTGGCAAGTTTTGCGATAGCAGTAAGTAGCAAATGGACGTCCAAAACTGGGGAACAAAAGGACGAAGTTTGTTATGTAGATGTTAGTATGTTTGGGAGAAGAGCCGAAGTTATTGGTGAATACTTCAGCAAGGGAAGCCCTATCTTTATCGAAGGCCGCTTGCAATTTAATCAGTGGGAAACAAAAGAAGGACAAAAGCGTAGTACATTGCGTGTAGTTGCGGATAATTTTCAGTTTATTGGAGGCGGCGCCGGCAAACGGCCAAAAGACGATTTGGGGCAATCACTGGATAGCGCAAATTTAGATACGACGTCTGAAAATATGGTTTCGGATATCAATGGTGAAGAGATACCGTTTTGAAGTAAACGTAGACTTTTTTTATAAGAAGGTTAAATACTATGACAAGAAAAATATTTAATAAAACAAGCAAATGCAGATTTTGCAGAATGGGGGTCGAGGAGGTTGATTATAAGGACATCCAAAATTTACAGAAACTTGCAACTACCCGGGGGAAACTTTTTTCAAGAAAACGGTCGGGGAATTGTGCCCGGCATCAACGTTCTGTTAAAATGTCCATTAAAAGGGCAAGGTTTATGGCTTTGCTTCCATACGTAACTTAGGAGGTTATTTTTCCATGGAATTATTATTGACAAAAAATATTGACACGCTTGGCAGGATCGGTGATGTTGTTAAAGTAAAAAAAGGGTATGCGAGGAATTATCTGTTGCCTAGGGGAATGGCTACTTACGTTACCGAAGGGAATTTGAAGCAACTAGAGAAGGCAAAAAAGAAAATTGAAATACACCTGAAAGAAGAATGCGAAAGATTGCGGGAAATTTTGGAGACTATTTCCAACGCCGTTTGCAGGATTCCGGCAAAGGTGAATGAAGAAGGAAGGTTGTTTGGTTCCGTTACGTCTGTTCATATAGCCGATGTGCTGAAGAAGCAGGGGATACCAATTGATGTGGATATGATTAAACTGGAAAATCCTATAAAGGAATGCGGCGAATATGATGTTGCGGTTGTATTAAGCGCTGAAATGAAGACAACATGTAAAGTGCAAGTGGTGAATGAAGAAGAGGATGTTGTCTGATTTTTAAAGGGATAAATGTATGGCTGTAGAATCGGTGCTTGAACGTACGCTGCCTCAAAGTCTGGACGCCGAAATGAGTGTTATTGGCGCCATGTTGCTTGACAATGAGGTTATAAATGTAGTTGTGCCAATATTGAATAAGCAAAGTTTTTATAAAACGGCGCACCAGAGCATATACCAGGCCATAATAGATTTGTATGATAAGGGACAGGCCATTGATTTGGTTTTGTTGCGGGAAGAGTTAAAGAAGCGTTCCTTACTTGAAAATGTTGGCGGCGCAGAGTATTTGGTGGAACTTGAGGAAGCGGTTCCTACAATAGGAAATGTAGAATATTATGCGAATATAGTACGGGAAAATGCCATAAAAAGAAATCTCATTGAAGTTGCCGCAAATATTCAAAAACAGGCATTTGAAGGTGCCGTTGATACCGGTTTTTTACTTGATTCCTCTGAGAGGGCGATCTTTGAAATTACGCAGAAAAAATTTAACGCATCGTCTATTAAATTAAATGAAATACTGAAAGAAACCTTTAGCCGTATTGAGAATTTGCATGACAGGGAAAGCAGGTTAACGGGGTTATCTACCGGATTTTTCGATTTCGATGACCTTACCTGCGGATTGCAGCCTTCCGAACTTATTATTGTTGCCGCAAGACCCAGTATGGGGAAAACAAGTTTTGTTATGAATATTATCGAACATATAGGGGTGGTAGAAAAAAAACCGGCGGCAATATTTTCTATGGAAATGTCTGCCCGGCAATTGGCGCAAAATATGCTTTGTTCTCACTCAAAGATCGATGCGCATAAACTAAGAAAAGGATTTCTGGAGGATGATGATAGATTATGGAGCGCACTTTCAAATGGGCTAGGGTCTCTTTCCGAAGCACCTATTTTTATTGAAGATACACCTGGACTGACAATATTGGAAGTGCGTGCAAAGGCAAGGAGATTAAAAGCTCAATACGATATTCAACTCATTGCGGTAGATTATTTGCAATTGATGGAAGCGCCGCGCGGAGAAAATCGTCAGCAGGAGATTTCTATAATTTCTAGGGGTTTAAAATCTCTTGCCAGAGAACTGGCAATACCGGTAATTGCGGTATCTCAGTTGAACAGGTCTGTGGAATCAAGGGAGGGACACAGGCCAAGAATGTCAGATCTTCGTGAATCAGGATCGATTGAACAGGATGCGGATGTTATTGCTTTGTTACACAGAGAAGATTATTTTAACCCCGAAAAAAAGGATGGTACCGCAGAACTGATTATAGCAAAACAGCGTAACGGGCCTACAGGAACGATAAAATTGACTTTTCTCTCACATTGTATGCGTTTTGAAAATTTCTCGTCTTTAGGAATCGAATGAAACCGGACAAGGTTTTATTAACTACCGCTAAGATAATTGTGGCACTTGTCTTGGTCTTGTGTTTTGTAAATGTTAAGGTTTCTTGCGATGAAAATCTTGATAAAAACACGCATATTCTAAAAAAAATTGAGGTCAGGGGAAACAAAAGGATTAGTAATGCCGCAATAAGAAGCATTGTCCGGTCGAAGGAAGGTGACGTGTATGACTCTAACCTGGTAAGTCAGGATGTGGATGCTATTTGGTCGCTAGGGTTCTTTGAAAACATAGAGGTTGAAATAGAAGAGACAGCCGATGGGTTAAACCTGATTTTCCTTGTCTCTGAACGTGCAGTAATTGACAAGATCCTGTTTTCAGGTAATAAAAAGATTAAATCCAAAAAATTGGCAAAAGAAATTGGGATAAGAGAGGGAGACGTATTAAAGCATCATCTGCTGAAGTTGGATGAAGATAAAATACGGGATTTATATAAGAAAAAATGTTTTTCCAGAATGCAGGTACATGCGGAGTCCAAGGTGGTAAATGGAGAAACAACGGTTATCTTTAATATAGAAGAAGGTCCCCGTATACGCATTGCCGATATTGATTTTAAGGGAAATGCCAGTTATAAACCCAGAAAACTCCTTAAGCAGATGGAAAGCCGCAAGAAGAGATTCCCGAAAATAATGTTTCCCGGAAGATTTGAACAAGATGTATTTGCATCTGATATGGTAAAAATTAAAGAGTTTTATATGAATAATGGATGGCTGGATGTTGATGTTGGATGGGAGATAACATATGAAAACGATGACAGTGAGATGTACATTACCATACACGTAAAAGAAGGGGAAAGATATTATGTAGATACATTAGAAATAAGCGGGACAACAATATTTACCGCGGATGAATTGAAAGCCGCATTAAAATTGAGGGAAGGTGCCCCTTTCTCTTTAGACGCGGTGGAAAAGGATACATATCAAATCCGGCTTGCTTATGGTGCGCAGGGATATCTTGCAACGAGTGTTAATGAGAAACACATATTTGCTGCTGATGAAACTAAAGTAAAGGTATTTTTTGATATTGAGGAACGTGACAGGTACTATATAGACAAAGTAAAGATAATCGGAAACGATAAAACAAGGGACAATGTTATTCGCAGGCAGCTAACCTTTAATCCGGGTGAAAGGTTAAATGTTGAAAAAATACGTGATAGCCAGAGACGATTGGCAAACACGGGGTATTTTGATATGGAGTCTGGAATGCCTGCGGGAATTAGTTTTGAACAAGGCTCCGAGCCAAACAAGAAAAATTTAATAGTTGAAGTAAGAGAAGGAAGGACCGGCATGCTAAGGTTTGGCGGAGGGTATGGCGCAAATGTCGGAGCTTTTGGCGATATTTCATATACAGATAGAAATTTTGATATTCTTGATTTTCCAAAGGGGTGGAATGATTTTCTGAGCGGGAATGCATTTCGCGGCGCAGGACAAATATTAACGTTGCGTTTCAGTCCCGGCTTTGAGAGAACTGAAATCCTTATGTCTTTGACTGACCCCTCGATATTTGATTCCCCTTACAGTGCGGGAGCAAGCTTATTCAACTATATCAGGTGGTATAGCCTTTATGAACAAAAAAGCGCCGGATCTAAGATCTCGGTGGGGAGAGAACTGGTGAGGGATACTTATGTAAGGGTAAGTCCGTCATTTGAATTGATTGGTATCGAAAGAAGGGAAGACGAGGATGACACCCCGCAGGATGTATTAGATGTTGAGGGGAGTAATTGGAAGGCGGGAGTTACGTTTTCTGCAGAGACAAATAAAACAGATAATATGTTTATGCCAACAAAAGGATATACAATTAATACATCGCTCGAGGTTGCCGGCTTAGATGTAGATATTGTAAAATATGATGTAAAGGCAAAAAAATATACTACACTTTTTGACATACCTAAGTGGGGAAAACATGTTGTGGCTTATGGGGGAACCATTGGGGTGGTCGAGTCCACATCGGGAGAAGACGTTCCGATATTTGAAAGATTTTATGCGGGAGGTTATGGATCTATTCGGGGTTTTAAATACAGAGGCGTCGCACCCATTGATGAGAAAACAGATGAGCAGATAGGTGGGGAACTTTTAATGTTGCTTAATACCGAATATTTGGTGCCTTTGTATAAAGATATTGTTCGTATGGCAGTATTTGTTGATGCAGGAAAAGCAGATGAATCTTTGGCGGATTTCAATTTTGATCGTTTCAGGATGTCGGGAGGGCTTGGGTTAAGGTTGAGCATCCCTTTGCTCGGCCAATCAACCATTTCAATTGATTATGGTGTTCCAATAATGAAAGAAGAAGGGGATGAAACCCAGGGATTTTCATTTAATTTTGGGGGGGGCAGCAGCTTTTAAGTATGAAATATAAAAATTATTTGAATGGTATAAAGTGTATTTCTGTTTGTGTTGTAATTATTGCGAGTCTATGCATGGTTTTGACTAATCAGGTGAAGGCTCAAAATGTTAATGCTCCTGCAAGTGGTTTAAAAATCGGAGTGGTAGATTTAAACATTGTGTTTGAAAAATATGAAAAACGAAAACAATATGATGCTGATTTAAGAGAAGAAGAAAAATCATATCAAACCAAAATCAATGATAAAAAAAAGGAACTGGTGGGCCTGAAAGACAAAATACAACTGTTGGATCTTGGCAGCAAGGATAGAAAAAAGTATGAAGAAGAATTTGAAAGGAAAAATATAGAATTGGAATCTTATGCGAAAGTTGCTGAAAAGAGTCTGATGAGAACGTATAAAGAATCGTTTGAACGGTTGTATTCGGAAGTTTTAAGGGAG
>MHYI01000137.1:0-209 GCA_001828295.1 Planctomycetes bacterium RBG_16_41_13
TAAAGAAACCGCTCAAAGTATATTTGAGCTAATGGAATACTTTGCAGGATATGGATTCAATAAATCTCATTCTGCTGCGTATGCTGTGATTACTTACCAAACGGCCTATCTGAAGGCAAATTATTCCGTTCAGTACATGGTCGCACAGTTAAGTTGCGAAAAAGAAAATACGGATAAGATCGTGGAGTATATTGAGGATTGCCGCCGCA
>MHYI01000137.1:247-1011 GCA_001828295.1 Planctomycetes bacterium RBG_16_41_13
GTTACAACGACTTTACCATTGCAGATGGAAACAAGATACGGTTTGGGCTTGGGGCCATAAAGAATGTCGGCGATAAGGCCATCGAGTCCATACTCCAGGCCAGAGGCACTGGGGAGCGATTCACCTCGATTCTGGATGTGTGCAAACGGGTTGATATGCGTGTCGTCAACAAACAGGTAATCGAGAGCCTGATCAAATCAGGAAGCTTCGACTTGCTTCATGATAATCGCGCACGACTCCTTGCAGGACTCGATACCGCCATGCAGATGGGCAGTATCGCGAATAAAGACAGACGCACAGGCCAGAAATCCTTATTTGACATGGGCAGCGAAATAGAAACGATCGGAAAAGGGGATTCCGAAACAGATGCCGATGCAAAATGGTCTGAAAAGGAAATGCGTCAGGCAGAAAAAGAAAGCCTGGGCTTCTATTTTAGTTCACACCCCTTGACTGACTGTAAGGAAAAGATTAAACAGTTATCCACAGTATCTTCCCTAGAGATCTCTGAACGTGCTGAAGGGGAGGATGTGGTTATAGGAGGTATTATTACCAACCTCAGGCAGACCACCACCAAACGGGGCGATCCTATGCTGTATATCACCCTTGAAGACATGAAGGGCGGGGCCGAATGTCTTGCCTTCAGTAAGGAAATAAAGGCGTATCAGCCGCTCCTGAATGTGGACGAGATTGTTTTTATAAAGGGTCAGGTAGGTTTCCAAAGCACCGTCCCCACTTTGCGGATAAAGGAAGTTATTGCTGAAAAG
>MHYI01000137.1:1080-1322 GCA_001828295.1 Planctomycetes bacterium RBG_16_41_13
CTGCGGCAAATGCCCCCTTTTCTTTGAAATCAGCACACCCGAACAGGGCATCACCCAAATCAGGACCTCCAGTCAATATTTTGTGTCAGTAACGGAAGCCTTTTTGTCTCGTATACGCGAACTCTTCGGCACGGAGTCATGCCGGATTAATCAATCAGAACTGCTTGCAATGGTTTAAAAGGTTCTGATTGGTTATGCTTGGCGTTTTTTTGAATGAGATGGTCTTTGGAAGTCAAAGGCAT
>MHYI01000137.1:1507-6380 GCA_001828295.1 Planctomycetes bacterium RBG_16_41_13
AAAATATCTCCAAATATTCAGTGTGATGCTGCTGATTTTTGGCTGGTATACGCTATATCAAACGAAATATGCAGAAATTTGCAGAATAAAGATAAAAATAAATGTTAGGTGTATAATATAAAAACGGCAAAATGGAATTTATAACATGAAACTACCGCATCCAATACAATATCAGGGAAGCAAAAGAAGCCTTGCATCAGTCATTCTCCGCTACTTTCCTAATAAATTCCCAAGACTTGTTGAACCCTTTTCCGGCTCAGCGGCAATTTCAATAGCATGCGCTGCAAGAGGAAAGGCTAACTCATATTGGATAAATGACTTAAACAAGCCCCTTGCTGAATTGCTTGGCTTAATTATTAACCACCCTGTAGAAATAGCCAATTATTACGAAACAATTTGGAATCAACAGCATGATGATCCAATAGAACATTATTATCGTGTGAGGGAAGATTTCAACCGAACAGGAGACCCCAGATTATTCCTTTATTTGCTTGCGCGTTGTGCAAAAGGTTCCGTGCGATACAATACTGAAGGACTGTTTAATCAGAGCCCCGACAAGAGGCGTCACGGTACACGTCCCGAAACAATGAGAGATAATATTTTTGGTGTTTCTACCCTATTGAAAGGGAAATCTGTAATATCATCACTTGACTACAAAGATGTTCTATCAAATGTCAATGAGGATGATGTTGTTTATATGGACCCTCCTTATCAGGGAGTATGCGGCGATAGAGATTCGCGCTATTTTTCAGGTATATCTTATGAGGAGTTTTTAGCAGCATTATCAGAATTAAATGTCCGTCAGATCCGTTATGCAGTCAGCTACGATGGGAGGACAGGCAATAAGACCTTTGGCAATCGCCTACCTGAGAGCCTTTCACTTACCCTAATTGAGTTAGAAGCAGGCCGCTCCTCTCAGGCAACTTTGCTTGGACGCGATGCTGTTACCGTTGAATCTTTATATTTATCATCACGCTTAGCCATCGAGGTTAAAGCTTCACCGTATTTCCACAGAAAACGGGAAACAAAACAACTTGTACTGATGGAGACCAGAAGACGTTATGCCGCAAAAATATCCAAAAGAATTCCTTGATCTTTGCAGGACTGTTACCGCGAAACGTCCCAAGACGGTTATTGACCATATTTTAAAGCATGGGTATATCACAACAGAAGAATTGAAAGAAAAATACGGGTATAACCACCCTCCAAGAGCGGTTCGAGATGCGCGAGAGCATGGTATTCCACTTGAGACTTTTCGTGTAACAGGTTCTGACGGCAGGAAAATTGCGGCATATCGCTTTGGGGATGTAAGGAAGAAAAGGTTCAGGAAGTTGTCCGGGCGAACTGGTCTTTCCAAGAAAATTAAAGAATATCTCATCGAGAAATATGGTTGTAAATGCTTTATCTATCTTGAAGATATGGATGAAGGCGAGCTTCAGATAGACCACCGCGTGCCTTACGAGGTTGGTGGTGACGGTGAAAGCGTCGAACAAAATCCAGATGATTTCATGTTGCTTTCCGGTTCTGCAAATCGTGCAAAGTCTTGGTCATGCGAACACTGCGAAAATTGGCAGACACTGAAAAAGAAGGAAGTTTGTCTTTCTTGTTACTGGGCATATCCCGAAGAGTACTTTCATGTTGCAATGCGACAGGTTAGACGGCTTGATTTGATATGGCAAGGCAAGGAAGTAGAACAATACGAAAAACTGGAAATTGATGCTAAAGACTCAGGGCAGACAATTCCTGAATTTGTAAAAGAACTTATCGAAAAAGCCATTGAAAGAAAGAACACCTAACAAGTCGCTCAAGGCGGACGTGGCATAAAGCTGCCACGCCGCTTAGCTCAAACGTTACACTCCGATTAAATTAAAACTGATAAATACAAATGGCAGTTCCAAATTATCAAACAAATATGCTTCCTTCCTGAAAATTTGCTGCGATCTATAAGACCATTTGCAGTGGGAGTCTATTGGTAATTTCGCCGGGCATTTTAAATTTCCAGAAGCTACTCTGCAAGGTTAAAAGCCTTGCCCTGCATTTCTCTTCCGGCTCGTTGGATTACGGTACTTCTGACACCTTTACTTTTATATCGTATCCGAGCCTGTGAAGATAATCGTAACAATCGTCCCAGCTAAGTCCGAATTCACGCACGTCTGCAAGCCCTATCCTGGCAAGAATATCTCGTAAAAGTTCAAAATGCTCATCTTCAAAGTTAGCGTCAACGATCATATCCTCTGTCCCGTCTTGTTAAAAAAAGTGGATGGTGGAAAAATTTTCAAACCGAGTTTATGGCTTTGGGAGTGAAATGACCATTTAAAAGTGTTTGACCTGCCTAATTTATTCTGTTAAAATCCTGTGTAAGAAGGAGAAAGGGTGAAGGGGGAGAAGGAAAAATATAATTTTAAGAAACTTCTCCGTTTCTCCCTTTCTCCTTAATCTTTTTTATATTTTTCCTGTGTACTTAATTTTGTTAATTACCCTGTTTTTGGAAAAAGACGAACTTATGGCAGATGAACTTACGTATGCACTCATTACCCCTTACAGCCTTTTAAAAAGCCGTACCGGCGGTATCCTGGGACGATTGCTTTCATTGACGAACCTTGAAATTATCGGGGCAACCATGTTTGCGCCGAGTGATGCCTTCGTGGATAAATATTGCGCAACCATTGAAGAACAGGATATCAAACCCGCCTGGAAAAAGGTCATGATTAACTACATCAATACCAACTTTCGCAAGCAAAATAAATTTGGGATTACCAACCGAACGGTACTCCTTTTCTTTAAAGGACCTCAGGCTATCGAAAAGTTAAAGGACGATGTTATTGGGCCTATCACCAGTTTCCAGGGACACACCATTCGCGGCAGTTTTGGAGATTTTGTAGAAAGTTCTGATGGTAAAGTCGAATATTTTGAGCCATCCGTGTTGTCCTCGGCAGACTCAGTCGTCAACGATAAACAACTCGCCTTGCTTGCTGAATATCTGCCAAATGACGGGGGAGTCCTGGAAGATATTGTTAAATTTCCCGAAGGGGTCAAGGCTGAAACCACGTTAGTTATTCTGAAACCCTTTGAAGAACAAAGTCCGTTGCCGGGAAATATCATCGATATGTTTTCAAGAACCGGCTTGTATATTGTTGGATTAAAGCTCTTGAGGATGAGTATTGCCCAGGCTGAGGAGTTTTACGGCCCATTAATAAACATCTTTCGGGAGAAATTAAAGCCCAAGCCAGAAAAGATCGCGGAGAAACTCAAAGAAACCTTTAAATCTGCCTTTTCATTCGAAGTCCCCAATACCATCATCAATACCCATGCGGAACAATTGGCAGATCAGTTAAAAGACATTAATGCCATGCATGAATTCAACAAGATCGTGCAATACATGACAGGACTAGACCCGGAAAAAACATCACCCGCCGATAAGAAGAAACCAGGAACTGCCCGTTGTCTTGTGTTGCTCTACAGGGGCCCGGACGCAATTCGCAAAATCAGAAATATCCTTGGCCCTACCGATTCGAAAAAGGGCGAGCCTGGCAAGGTTCGCAGGATTTATGGAGAAGACATCATGAAGAATGCCGCCCACGCCTCCGATGCTGTGGAAAATTCGGAAAGAGAGCGAAAGATCATCGGGTTGTGGGATAACAAAGGTCCCTGCGAACTGAAGGATATGATCGAAGACTACTTAAGAAAAGGTAGAAAGTAAGGCATGCGTATCAAGAAGATAAATGTAGGGCCTTTGCAGGTATGTTGTTATATTGTTATGGGGAATCTTTCTTCGGAGGCAATGATTATCGACCCGGGCGCAGATGGAGAAAAAATTATCGCCTTTATAAAAGATGAACATCTGACCCCTAAATTCGTTGTGATCACGCATGGACATGGCGATCACATCGGTGCAAATGCAAGATTAAAAGAAGCTTACCCGAATATCCAGATATGTGTGCATGAAGCAGACGAGGACATGCTGCCCTATCCTGCAAAGAACCTCTCCATCCTCGCTGCCTTCTATGGGGGCATAACCGTGCGATCTCCTGCTGCTGACCGATTGCTGAAAGATGGCGACACGGTTACTATAGACAATTATACATTTGAGGTAATCCACACTCCCGGACACACCCCTGGTGGAATATGTTTATACAGTAAAAACCAGGAAAACGGACAGCCTCCTGTCCTATTTTCCGGAGACACCCTTTTCAAAGAAGGCATTGGTCGGACAGACTTTCCCGGTTGCAGCGAGAAAAAGCTAATCCGGGGTATTAAGGAACGATTATTTGTGCTGGACGAAAAGACCGTCGTGTATCCTGGTCACGGCCCGTCAACAACCATTGCAGAAGAAAAGAAATATAATCCATTTGTTACTACGTAATTTTAATGATATAAAATGCCAGAAATTCAAAAGATGAATCGTAAAAGAAAAAAATTCTTAAAGTTATACAAAAGTTTTAAAGAAATGGATGCAGATGATAAAAAATATTGGGCTTCCGCATCTATGGAGGAAAGAGTAGAAGCGCGTAAACAATTATGGTTAAATTATTGTTTATTTAAAAGGATAAACCCCCGTGGACAAAAACTTCAAAGAGTTCTTAAAATTGTTAAATTGCCACAAAGTTAAATATGTAATAGTAGGTGCTTATGCTTTAGGATGTTATACGGAACCTCGTTACACCAACGACTTGGATATTTTTGTAGAAGCCACAACTAGTAATACTGCTAAAATGGTAAGAGTTCTATCTGATTTTGGATTTGATGCTTCAGTAGTTAACTGGAATAATTTTTTTGCTGGCCGTGAGATGATTAGGCTGGGTTACGCCCCGATAAGAATAGATATACTAGCCTCTATTTCTGGGGTAACTTGGAATGAAGTATGGAAAAATAA
>MHYI01000138.1:0-2792 GCA_001828295.1 Planctomycetes bacterium RBG_16_41_13
CGATGGAAAGCATAGTGGGTTATTATAACTCAAACAATCACTATCAGAACCTATACGCCCATTTGGCGACAGTATTGATTTATTGCACAGGTGTTACACTTCGGATAACGTGCAGTGCAAATCATCCTTCCGTGTGAAATCATATTTACATGTAAAGAGAAACGTATCGAAGGCGGTGTAAGCTTTTGTAAATAGTCCATATCTTGTTCAGAGCATTTTTTGCTGTTACAAGTCGTTTTATTCCATCCGAGCCTATTGGCAATTCTCCAACAGTGGGAGTCAACCGGAAATACTTGGCGGTTAAGTGAATAGAGCATTACACAGCGGGCTACTTTTTTACCGACTCCGGGGAGGGATACGAGAAACTGCTCACATTCTTCATCTGACATTTTTTTAAGAGGAGCAAGTGTAGGTTTACCAAATTGCTTTATCAAAGTTTTTATAATTGCCTGTACTGCCGAGGCTTTTTGATTTTGAAGACCTCCCCATGCAATTACCTTACTCAGCTTTCTTATAGGGGTAGCGGCAAGCATTTCATATTTTGGGAAGACACGTTTAAGAGTTCTGTAAGCATTGAGATATACCTTTTCGCTTCTCTTGACGCTGCAAAGGATAAAAACAAGTTCGCCCAGAGGATTTTTCTTATTATTGTGAGAAAAGTCTTTATATTCATTCTTTAGTTTTCTTGCTATTTCAAATATGTGTGGATGAAGAGGCTTGTGCATTATTCATTTTTCGATCTAATAACCCAGACTAATTTTTGAAGGGAATGTAAGTTTTCTGATTATTTGAGAATAGGCTTTCATGAAGTCATCATTTTTTTCTTGGTGTTGTGTCCAAATCATATTCTATACATGAATTATTCCAGATCCGCCACAGTGAGGACATCTCTTTTCTTTAACCTGTTTTATATGTTTGAAGTGAGCCGACCACACTCCTTCCTCCCACATCCAATCTTCAAAACTTTTGAATTGCTTTGTCTGAATTTTCATTTTATTTGCAAAACTAGTAAGTGCTTGTTTTTTAGTAGCGGCTTTGAGATATTCCCTTCCCCAATCTTCTGTTTCACAATATCTGAGTTTGTAACTTATTTCGAATGTTTTTTTCATATCAGTATGAATTTATTTTTTCTTTTGCTATTTGTTTAAATTTTTCACTTAGTCGTTCTTTAAATTCTTTCCCAACGATATCAAAAGTTTTCAAAAGTTCTGGAAAAGTATTTTTACCGCCAATGAAATCCCAATATTCTTCACCAATTAGAAAGTCATTCGGATAATCCATCATCCCTGTTTCGGTAAATCTTGAATACGGGTCTGGGTGGTAAGGGTTATACGGAAAAGCAAGAAAAACCTTTACAGGTGCTCTTTTTCGAGCAATCCATTCTAATAATTTCGTTTTGCTCTTTTCAAATATGTCAATGTTTGGTTTGACCGTTTTGATTTCAAAAAAATGTTCAACATTGTTTCGTTTCATATAAAAGTCAGCGACGTTTCCCGATTTTTGAAATTTTCCATTTGTAGCAGATGCTTTCAAGATTTGTTTTTCTTCTTCAGAAATATTTGCTTTTCTCTCTTTATTTCTCAACTCATTTATAATTTTTCCAATAACAGATTTTTGCTCTTTTGAAATAACACCTCCAACACCATAATTTCTAAAACACTCATCAGAATTTTCAGCCGCAAGTATCACGGAAACATCTTCATATATTGACATCCCCAATGTTGTAGCCAGAGAATGAATGAAAGAATAAGCAGCAATCTTTTCGTTATCTTGAATTAGGCGAGCAAGAAAAGGTATTGAGGTAGTTTCTCTACCATACTTTTTTAATTTGCTTTCAATCTTTTTTCTCAAAAGGCTTTTAATTTCTTCCCTTTGTTTTTCTGATAGCGCCATATTTATTTTTCTTTTAAATGAAAAATTATTTCCGAATAAGCCCCTTTATCTTTCTCAGTGCGGTTTAACACGGGGCGCTTGAATTGATTAACGATTTGCATACCTGCATTTTCTGCGATAGTCGGATACATGTTGTATTTGTCATTGGCTACAAGGAAGATGTCATAATTAACAACTAAAAATTTTTTGGAATTATTGAGAACGTCTGTTATGCCTTGAATGTAGTTCTGCTTGGCTTCTCTGCTTTGTCCTTTATGAAGCGGGCCAATTTCTAAGTTGTCTTTGCGTTTAAAGTCAAATAGATCGTAAGCATAAGCGTGTTGTTCATGGTAATCAATTAATCCAACGTAGGGTGGACTCGAAAATATTCCTTTAATTTTTTGCTTTCTTGCCAATTCTGTAAAGGCGGGATTATTCTTTTCAAGCTCCTTGAAGATATCAATTGTCCGGCTGTCTCCGGTTAAACAAACCTGGAAAGTTTTCGTTCTCAATCTGTCGAATTGTAAAAGACGGTTAACTGTGTCTTTCGTGTAAGTCTCCCACCATTTAAGAATGGAGAAAAGGGGTTTACAAACTTTGCCGTGCTTCGCACAGTAGTAAGATGCAGTTATTGGTTCAACAAGTGTCGCGAGGTCTGCATGCGTTGTCGCCCGGCAGGAGCGGATAGTTCTGCTCAAAATGATACTTATGATTCTCTTAGTGTCAGCGTCTTTTATCTTTTTGATTTCATTAAATACAAAGTGAATCTCGTCTCGGATATGTTGAGAATACCATTTGTCAAGAAAGGAGTCGGCTTTATCCTGTCTTAATTTGATATTGTATTGTTTAACGAGTTTGTTGAAGGCGGGTAAAAACTCTTTTTCTTTTTCAGTTCCGTACTTATCCTCATTAATCAGATT
>MHYI01000138.1:2817-3175 GCA_001828295.1 Planctomycetes bacterium RBG_16_41_13
GGAACTGGAAAATATTTATTGTTGAATTCGTAAAGCGCTTGTAAAAGTTTTCCTTCAAACTCAAGCGCGTGTGAATTTAATAAGAAATCTTTGAGTGCCGTTGTTATTCGGATGATCTCTTTTTGAACCTCGCTTAAATTATATTTTGCAACCTTACAATTCCCGATGAGTGCATTGAAGGCAGAAACATCAATGCCAATGGCATGCATTCCAAGTTCGCATGCTTGCACCATAGCAGTTCCACTGCCTGCGAAAGGATCCAGAACGATGTCCCCTTTTTTGAAATATACGTTCTTCTTGAAATGGTCCGTATGGCTGTCCAGGAAATACTCCACGAGTTGCGGAATAAACTTGCCTT
>MHYI01000138.1:3181-4355 GCA_001828295.1 Planctomycetes bacterium RBG_16_41_13
GATGCAGACGGTGAACGTGTTTGGTTGTCTCGGCTTCTTTGTATTGGTCAAAGGATAAAGACCAATTAAGATCCTTGCCCAATTGGTCTTTCCAAGAAATTTCTCTGAAGCCATTGTAAGATTTGTAATAATTGATTAATTCCTGTTTAGAAACTTGTGTATCTCCATTGCCTCCGATTTTCTTTACCAGTCCATATTGAATGAGATATGAAATATTAGAAGTCGTTACGGTCTTGCTTAAATACTTTGAAGCCCAATCACTCGCTTCTTTAATGGTTAAAAGCTCGTCCGTCGGAATTATTTTGGTTCGGTTTTGGACTATCATAAGTTCATAAAGTTTAAAGGGTTAAAGAGTTCACCCACTAATATTAAGGTTGTATTATTTTAGGTTAAGGTCCGTTAAATATCAACACCGAAGGCTTAAAGGAAGATAAAGGACGCTAGGGCTTGTTTATCAAAACACATTTTAAAGGGGCGTTCTTTGAATACCCTAAAACATTCACTCCGAACTTTTTGAGGCCTTCGGTCAAGGCGCAAAGCGGCAGTCCCACAACATTGAAAAAATCCCCCTCAATTTTCTCGATAAAGACCGCTCCAAGCCCCTGAATCGCGTATGCGCCTGCTTTATCAAGAGGCTCTTTTGATCTGACATATGAGAGTATCTCTTTACTGCTGAGCCTTTTGAGATATACCTTTGTTTCCACTGACCTTGACAGCACCTTGCCGCTGTCTGTATCAGCAATGGTAAAACCGGTGATCACTGCATGCGCTTTTCCATTTAACATTCGAAGCATCTTTTCGGCTTCATTTTCAGTATGGGGTTTGCCGAGCAGGTTGTTTTTAAACACGATAAACGTATCCGCCGCTATGATAATCGCGTTTCTGTATTTATGCAAGACAGTTTCAGCCTTTTTGCGAGATAAGTATACTGCAAGTTCAGAGGGTTTTAAGGGCAAACTGAAATTCTCTTCGTAATTGCTTGCACAGACGGAAAACTTCAGTCCTGTTAATTTCAGGATCTCCTTCCTCCTCGGCGACGCTGATGCAAGTATTATTTTTCTCATAAAAACAAATCCTATCCACAGATTACTCAGATTACGCAGATAGTTTTATTATAATTAATCTGTGCAATCTGCGAAATCTGCGGATTTACTTTTTTCATGCATATCGCCCT
>MHYI01000138.1:4495-4637 GCA_001828295.1 Planctomycetes bacterium RBG_16_41_13
GTTACGCCAATGTATAAGACATTATTGGTTTTATTTGTAATGATATAAACGTAATATTGTTTATCCATCATTTATGGAAAATGTTTTATGCTGAAACATGTCCTGAATTAATCTCTGGCTCTCATGTAATCAAGGAATAGAG
>MHYI01000138.1:5195-6010 GCA_001828295.1 Planctomycetes bacterium RBG_16_41_13
GCTTTTACTGAGACACCGCTCAACTCGCTGAAGCTCCTTAGGTCTTTCCGGTTGAACAACATGGGGACAAGGGCGGGCTTTAGCGGTGTAATCTTAATGCCGAACTTTTCAGCGATCCTGTGGCCGAACCCGGTCGCCCCGAGTTTCGGGTATGAGAGTCCGCCCGTAGCTATGACAAGCGATTCTGAGAGGAATATGCCGTTGTTTGTCATTACTCTAAATAGTTTATGTTTATTGATCTCTGTAATCCTGTGGTTCAAATATATTTCAGCGTCTGCCTCATTGCATTCTTTTTTCATCATGTTAATGATTGCTGAAGAGCCGTCGTCGCAAAACAACTGCCCCTCTTCTTTTTCACGATGTCCGATGCCGTGTTTTTTTAGCAATAAAATAAAATCACCCGGGGTAAATCGGCTCAGGGCAGATTTGCAGAAGTGGGGATTTTGGGATATATAATGTTCAGTGCCCGCATTGGTATTTGTGAAATTGCAGTTCCCTCCCCCTGAAATGCGGATCTTCTGCCCTGTTTTTTTAGCATGGTCAATGACCGACACCTTACGCCCGCGTTTCCCGGCCTCGATGGCGCACATCAGTCCCGCAGCCCCCGCGCCTATAATAATGACATCCCTTTCAATCAAATAATTTAGCATAGGATTATTTTACAGGATATTGAGACATATAAATCTAACTGCAAAAAATTACAAACCAGCACCATCACCCCTGCCTCATCGCAAAAAGCGGCGCATGATTAGAGGTAAATATGGGAGGGTCTTTCTTCAATATTTCTGAAACTGCCTTATTTTTTTTAAATTCGT
>MHYI01000139.1:0-860 GCA_001828295.1 Planctomycetes bacterium RBG_16_41_13
GCGACATTTACGAAACCAAAAGATATTTCTTATATAGCACACAAATACTGATACCAAGCACCCCGAAGATACGGTCAATTCCTTGTCTTTTATCTTCGTCCTGATTTTTGGTTGTTTTTTTATGACTTTTGCTGTATATTTTTTTGCATGTATAGAATTATCAGATGGAATTTAAGTAAGAAAGCCAGCTATTTTAAGCAAGCGGACGCTTTTTTGGTTTCTATTCCAGCAAGTGGTAGAAATTGGATCAGGGTATTTCTATACTCTTATTTTGCCAATTGCGAAGGAAGTGAATTCACATTGGATGAAAAAAAATGGTCGCTTACATGTTTTCCCAAAGTAATATTTACTCATGACCTGTGGGAGCACATTACTGCCCGTAGAACTTGGGATCGTATAAGAGGAAAGCATTTGATTAACCCAATATTACGCCACCAAAAGCCTATTTTACTGCTGGTTAGGGATCCACGTGATGTGGTTGTCAGTCTGTATTTTCAGCTAACTAAGAGGAGTCACTCATTTAGTGGAGAACTGTCAGAGATGATTCGGCATCCAATGTTTGGAATCCAAACGATAGTCAATATTATGAATACATGGCTTCACGAATGGGAAGACAAGGCAAATTTCAAAATGATACATTACGAATACTGCCGCGCCTTTACAGAAAAAGCATTTTTGGAGATTCTAAATTTCCTGGGGATTAAGGAAGTAAATGATACCGCCTTCGCTAATAGTTTAAAGTTTTCAAGCTTTGACAACATGAAGCGACTAGAATCCAACAAACAGTTCGGCAAGTCCATTTTAGTCCCTGGGGACCGGAATGATCCCGAATCTTACAAAGTGCGTCGAGGCAAAGTGGG
>MHYI01000139.1:928-2874 GCA_001828295.1 Planctomycetes bacterium RBG_16_41_13
GTCGATTTGGTTACGGCAAAGGATGTTAATATACAGTACTACATAGAAGTTATCAGAGGCACACTTTGTGTTCTGACGCTTTCTGTGACGAACCATTACATCCGTATTTTGGGATTCCATACATGTTTCCGCTGTATGCTTAATCGGACAATTGCCCGGACAATCCGTTTGTTCTCGTCATTAAGATTTTTCACGCCAGCATATGTTCGATAGAATCTTAACCTGTCGGTGTAAGTAATACAATGTGGTAAGGACGCATTTAATTGAGACAAATTTTTGATCTTCTTCCTGAGTGTCAGCCACTTTTTAAACCATACCCGATCTAAATCAAGATAGAAAAAATTCCATGTATCATTAGATTCCATAACTATAATATTATTTGCCTTTAAATCTCCATGATAAACGCCTGAGTCGTGGAGTTGCCTAAAAGATTCTGCCAAACAGGAGACAAATCTTTGTTTTCTTCTGTAAATAACTTCATCATGGGGGTCGCCAAACTTTTCAATAACATATGTGTTGCATGGTAGAAGGGCAGAGGCATCTTCCATAATAATAAAACTCTTTTTTAGTATGCCAAATCTTTTTTCCTCACATAATGCAATTGGTTCCGGCACTTGAAAGTTTAGCGCCATCAACCCGTGCGCAGCAAACCACGCCCTTCGTGCAGGAGAATTATGGAAAGAATAAAGAAGTTGTTTAGAGAAAGATAGATATTTGTATTCTTTAATACACACTCGTTTGGTACTTTCACTAGATAAAGGGACGGATGTGATGCCTATTTTCGATGATACCTTCAGGATATTATCCTGACCTTCTTTTAAAGAAAGAATATGTTCGTTGATCAATCCTATCAATGTCTTGATATCCCATTCGTTTCGCGTGTTTATTGTGTAATGATCGTGCGATGCAACTTTAAACACATTATTGTCTCTAAAACATCTTCTTGCTCTGCCGTACCAGAGTTTGCGCTTAATTCTATAAATTTTACTGAAGACTGCCTTGCTAAAAACTTCCTTATTTTTATAGATCAACGGCTGATTCCCCTGTGAAAATCTACTGCTGGTGAGATTCTTACTACTATCTATATGCAAAGGAAATACGAATGCTTCATAACAACCTATCAACTCTGTTATTTCTGCATCTGTGCATATGCCCTTTAGAGAATATAATAACCGAGATATATCCTTAATCCTCCATGATAGCGGTAGATTCCTCCTGTGTTTTGCACATCCAAGATCAAGCAGATAAAATAATGTTAAGTTGCCAGTATCTATGAGTATATTGTCAGCATGGAGTTCACCATGGAAAATACCGTAGTTATGCATTGTATTAACATAAGAAATAATGTTTCTGAGCAATGTATTTTTCTTTGATAACCCATAATCCGTTGATGGTTGTTGGATATTGGCTAATAGTTTTCTCCCCGATAAACAATTTGGTATCTCCTTTGAAATTATGTAACAATCTTTAAGCATTCCAAACCGTCTTTTTTCTCCCACTGCAACGGGTTCCGCTGTAAGCAGGTGCTTATTGAGCAGCCGATGGCTTTGATCCCATTCCCTACTCGCCTTTGAAGAGGAAAATAGTGATTTAACGCTTTCCAGCCTATTTCTCACAATATACCGCTTTATATAAAAAGTCTCCTGATTGTTTACATATTTTAATATCTTTTTAAAGTATCTGTTACGTATTACCTCACACTTTTCTTCAGTGTCTACGGAGTCTAACATTTTTTTTAAAGGATCAGAAAGTGCGCCATTTACGAGCCATCGAATATTATTGCTGAAATATTTATTAAATTTTTTATTTATTAACATTTAATGTTCTTCGATAGACCTGTAGTGTTTTTTCGACATTCGATTCAAAGGAATACATCTCTGATTTTCGCCTTGCGGCAGAGCCCATTTCATTTCTTTTTTCCTTATCCAAGAGTGCATCAATATAAA
>MHYI01000139.1:2920-3415 GCA_001828295.1 Planctomycetes bacterium RBG_16_41_13
TTTACCTTGCATAATGATCTCTGACACTCCACTCGTTTTGCTAACAACGACCGGAAGTCCTGATGCCATTGCCTCGAGACAGGCTGTGCCAAAAGCATCGTACTCACTCGGGAAAACAAAAATATCCCCTGCTGCATATATTTCCTGGATGTGTTTGCATACGCCACCAAAGATTACCCTGTCTGCAATACCTTTTTCTTCTGCGAGTTTCAGGTATTTTCTCATCCTCCCTCTCCCCACAACAAGCAATTTTACCTTTTTATCCCTGTCAATTAAAGGCAGTGCATCTATAGCATATTTCAGACCTTTTCTCTTAAACCCTGAACCAACGAACAGCAAAAGAACTTCGTCTGATGTAATACGGTATTTTGCCCTTACTGTATCTCTATATTGCAGTCTCGCACGGGGTGTAAAGGCATCGGTATCTACGCCATTATAAATAACCTCAATGTCATTTGCAGGTAATTTGTAATGGCGCATAATTTCTCTTTTGCA
>MHYI01000139.1:3474-4015 GCA_001828295.1 Planctomycetes bacterium RBG_16_41_13
GGATGAGCAGGCTTGAGTGCCTCGGATTCAGGCACATGACTATCCTGCCAAATGCAGTGTGCATCAGGGGGTAGGTATGCATCATATAATCCCAGTGACATCCACCGCCAACCCGGTAAATATCTTGAAATAGTGTTTGTGTAAATCCATGAACGATGTCAAATTTTATCCCCGTTTTTTTTATAATCTTAGGGGCATTTACGGCAAAAGTCCAGTATTTTAAAGGAGACCAGAAGGTAATTGCGGAAACATGATGAAAGATCAAACGCTTGTCTTGGTTTTGACCAAATCGATGGGCAAATATGTGAACTTCATGCCCGTGATTAAGGAGTTGTCTGGATAAATTAAATACGTAACTTTCCACCCCACCCTTTTCTTTTATAAACTGAAATACTATCAATGCAATCTTCATGGTAAAATAGCTTCATAAATTTTTGTCGGGGGATTTATTTACTAATTCTTCTTTGATTATTGCCAGATTATTCCGTGCCTTTTCGTTGTGGGAATCATACTTAAGCGCCTCTTCAAATTCAGAGATAGC
>MHYI01000139.1:4044-5566 GCA_001828295.1 Planctomycetes bacterium RBG_16_41_13
TGATACCTAAATTATTATGTGCCTTTACATACTTTTTGTTAAGTTTAAGGACTTTCTTAAATTCGTTGGATGCATCCGTTAGCATTCCTTTTTGGTAATACATCGTTCCAAGGTTGAAATGTGACTGGATATACTCAGGATTTATTTTTATAGCTTCTTTAAACGCAGCTATTGCCTGGTCAAAAAGTCCATTTTTACTATATATCGTTCCAATATTATTGTACGCAGCATGATAGAGTGGATACAATTCCAGTGAATTTTTATAATAGTCCAGCGCTTTCTCGTAGTTTTCTTCTCTGACATATACGTTTCCCATTGCATGGTGGAGCAGCGCCGCATTTGGCGCTTCTTTCAGAGTCTTTGAGAAAAAGGTCTTTTCATCAATCCAATCCCGATTCCTTGAAAGCGTTCGGCCTGAATAAAAGATTAAGAGCGCAATGAACAGTAAAATAGTAACATACTCCAATATTGAGAATGAGCACTTCAGGGTTTTCCAGGCATTGGTCAACAGTACCGATATTATGCCACAAAAACCAAGAGAAGGAATGTATAAAAACCGTTCTGCCGTGACAAAGCCCATATCCCAGGGGGCCGAGATACGAATAAAATTCGACAGCGGCAACAACGTTACTAAATAGAAAAGTATTAAAAAAGACATGCCAGCCCATCGTTTTTTCAACCAGACGATTAAGAAGATAAGAACGGCAACCCCAAAGATGGATAAAATAATAGTGGGTTCGGTTATGGAAAAAGACATGGGATTCTGAATATACGCACTCAGGTGTGCAGGATAAATGAGTTTAAATAAATAAATAAAAATGGTTTTTGTAAAAGAAAGAGTCGTGGGATAAAAACCTCTCATTTCCTCCCCGCCCGGATTGACTACGGTATGGATTCCTAAAATAATAAATCGAATGACACCATATAAGAGGATGACGAAAAAATAAGGTGTACTTAAAAGCAGGGATATTTTAAATTGCCCTCTATTCCTCAATCCCGCAAAGTAATGAGTATACGCAATTAATAAAAATGGTAACGTTGCTACCATCTCTTTGCAAAGCATAGCAAGAGCAAATAGGATAATTGAGCATACATAAAATATTTTCCCGTGTTTTAAAAATAGTTTTAATACTTCAGGACTGTTTAAAGAGCAATTTTTTTCGTTTATGGGCAGCGAATGTATTGCTTTTTGGTATAAGTAAAAAGCGGACAAAAAGAACATCGCCGCGATAATATCAGTACGTCCGGATATCCACGTTACCGATTCTGTATGAATTGGATGGCAGGCAAATAATAAAGAAGTGATGATAGAAATAGTATGATTATTGAATAAAGAGTTAAATATCGAGTAAACTAAGATACAGCTAACGGTATGAAAAATTATATTTGAAAGATGGAAACCCCACGGTTTTAGCCCCCACACGGCATAATCGATCATATAACTGAAGCTTATAATGGGTCGGTAGTAACCATATTTGAATTCAATGGTATCATCGGTTGTGTCAAAAAAATCCCTTACAAA
>MHYI01000140.1:0-2886 GCA_001828295.1 Planctomycetes bacterium RBG_16_41_13
ACGTCCGTAATAACGAACCATCGGATTTTAGCGCTTCATCTATGGCATGCGGTGCAGGCAACACCAAAAGCGTTAGGGTGGGGAGCTTCTCCCGCCCGGTTACGCGGATGACACTCATTACAGTTTCCCGTAAATGGCGGGTGCGGAGAGTCTGGTGCGGATGGGTGTTCGGGATACGAATGGCATACGGTACATGAAACCATTGACATAGGAAAGTGGCAATTGGTGCAATGACGGTTTCTCGTGTTTGCGCCACCCCATGATGCCGTATGGCTTAGCGGTTTCGTGTTGGAGTGACACCGTTCACAGAAGTCTTCCAGATGGCAAACACTGCATTTCTTTCTCTCCCACGATGCAGCAAATCCATGTGTTTTTCTTCTCCAGGCATTGTTGTGGTTTTTTGGTTTTTGGTCCCTGTGGCAATCGACACACCAGTTAAGGTCAACATGGCAGCGTGTACAGTAGTCTTTGTTGTAATAGAATTCATTCCCATGCTTTTGTATCCATCGCGCATCTTCATGTTTTACCCATCTTTCTTCATGATACAGCGGCATACGGTTCTTTTTTATGTGTTTGTGGCAAACATCACAGGCAATGCCTTCTTCACCTCTTTCCTTATGGCAGGGAACACAGTTTTCAAACATGTCCGGAAGTAAATCTACGGTAATTGCATCACTCTTTTCGATACCCTCATGGCATGCCTTGCAGTCCACATTATTTTCCAAATGTGTCTTATGGCTGAATTTCAGGTCTTTATATTTTTTCGGAATATTGTGCTTTACCTTGATTTTCATCCCGGGTTTTGTATGACAGTAAAGACAGGATGCCGGATTAGTGGTGTCAAATTTCTTCATATGGCATGAAAGGCACTTTGCCATTTTTGGCCACTTTGGTTCCAAATCTTCTTTATAATTGTGGCAGATATTGCAATCACTGAGTCCTCTTTCAATGTGTTTGGCGTGACTATAATGAATGCCGGACTCTTTACAGCCGCTCAAGAGGGCGAGCGAAGACAGCGCCACGATTAGAAACAGATAATACGGTTTTCTCATAGTATTTTGTTCTATATTTATTAAAAACTCATGCTGTACGAAAGCAATAACTGGTGATACATTTCAGGATCAGTATCGCTGTTTTCTGTCGTCCATCGGAAACTGACGTCTGATTTTTCCGTTAACAAATATTTGATTTTCAGAAAGTAGGTCCTGATATTGATCTTTTGCTCAATATCCCGTGTATATTCATTATCAAGGATTGTCTGCAGGGTATTGCTTCCGTCAAAATTGTATTTATACAAAGAATAACTAGTGCCGCATCCGAGGTCGAACTTGTTTATTTTTTTGTCAAATTCAATTCCAACATCTGCACTGTGGTCAACGCCCTTCGCATCCCAGTATTCAACCGTGAAAGTAATCCTGGAATCTTCAAGAAGGATATTATTTGCCGTAAGGGCAATAAAACTTCTGTAGTAATCGTGATTAAATGTGTTTTCATCGTCGTTGTCGAGTACGTTCCGGTAATCAAGCCCCCCGGAAATCCCGAATTTTTCTCCAAGTCCCTTATAGCCGGTGAGACTGAAGAGATCAAATGACTCAAAAGTGCCGAGTATCTGATAGAAAGGGGAAATATCATTGCTCTGTTCCGATAGTGAATGCAGGAACCGGTAATACGACAGTTGCAGACTTGTATCCCAGTCTATTTTGTCCCATGATACTTTTGCGAGCATATCCTTGGGGAGATTGTTTAATAGAACGTACCGACCGTAAAAATGCAGGTCTTCATAGAGCCTTTGCCATACGCTGAATCCTATTTCGTCATCATTGCCGTGGTCATCATCAATAATACGAAGATAGTCTAAAGAGGTGTGGGTATCGATAAAAGGCCGGAAAGCAACACCGCCTCCGGCAACCATATCGTCATCCGGGCTGCTGTACTGAGACGCCCTTAACCCACCGAAAACGTGAGCTTCCACCGGGCCTATCTGCTGTTCGTATTTTGCGCCGTCAAATAAAATATTCTCAACGGAATACTGATATTGGCGGCCTAAGCGCAATTGCGATTTTTCGAGGACAGGGTTTTTGATGTCGGCGTAAAAGTAATATATGCGTCCGTTGACACTTTTATCATATGTGTCAAGGATGTCCCTGAACGTGCCATCCTTTGGTTCATGCCCGTCTAAATCCTCGGATAACCTTCCGGAACCGGAAATGGAAACCTTGTTATTAAAAAAATCTTTCGTTTTAAAGCGCAGGCGCTGGTACATATCGTGGTCGTCGTCTCCGCCTGCCCAACGGCCTTCGTACTGGGAGCTGAAATTACCTGAAATAAAATTATTATAGGTAAAGCCGCTTTTCTCTGTCAGCCCCGTAATTAAATCACTATCAGTTACATTTGTTGTCTGGGCGTAAATTTGGGAAGAGAGCGATACTATCAATGCCAGTGTGGCGCCTGCTGCTTTTAAAAACAAGGATTTAATCTGATTTTTAAAAGGCGTTTTATTCGTATCTAAGATGAAAAATGGATTGCAAGAGAGATGATTAATGAAGCAAAAGAGGCGCAATAAGCATCTCATTGCCTTTGTACGTAAAGTATCATCGCACGAAGGGGATGAATGTCTGGCGGTATTTTGTGTTTTTATTAAAAACGTGTTTATAACTATTAGGAATCGGATTTTCACTTGGAGTGGCCAAATATTTTTTTTATTTTCGGTAAGAGTTCGGTAAGAGTATGTTCTTTCCAATACGATAAAAATAAATCATGCATTATGCGTTCAGCAGATATCAATTGCTATCTTTGCAATGTTTAGTACATTTACAGCAAAAGATACCTTTGTAATAAACGAAACGGTTGCTAAAGTTACATAATGCCGTTTCCGTTTTCAACAAA
>MHYI01000140.1:3132-7817 GCA_001828295.1 Planctomycetes bacterium RBG_16_41_13
TGCCTGTGGTTTCGCACAGGCAAGATGCCTGTGCCACCATTGGAAGATATATGGGTGCAACACGCTTTTCCTTAACTTAATGACATTGGGTTGCAAACCTGAACCCGCCTGGAGTTTTTCAAAAAACTAAAGTGTTACCTTATTTTTGGTTTGTAGATAGTAAACACCTGTTCCAAAAGGAAATAGTATTGCGTTGGTGTTTTTAATACTATAGTATCACTTTTTGTAAAAACCTCTTTATTTGTAAGTTTTTCTGTAACTATTCAGCGTAAACATTACAGTCTGATACCAACATGTTCGGGAAACTCCTGTTTCTCAAAATAAAATAAGGCACTGCAATGAAATTTGGCAAGTTTGAAATCTATCCTGTTTCCGATGGTTGCATTTATTTAGACGGCGGCGCTGTTTTTGGCGTAGTGCCAAAAGTCCTGTGGCAAAAAATTCTTCCACCGGACGAAAAAAACAGGGTGCAGTTGTCTTTGCAATGTCCGTTGGTTGTCGCAAAAAAATATAAAATACTGATCGATACCGGGACGGGTTCAAAACATAATGAAAAATTTTGTCAGATGTACGGGTTAGAAAAAAAGTCAACCCTTTTGGAATCGTTGTGCAGGTTTGGTTACCAGCCCAAGGATATAGATATTGTCATCAATACACATCTTCACTTTGACCATGCGGGAGGGAATACTGCCATCAATGAAAAGGAGGAAATTGTTCCTACATTCCCAAAAGCAACGTATTTTATTCAAAAAGGAGAGTTGGAGGTGGCCTTAAACCCAAATGAAAGGACAAAGGCCAGTTATGTTGCTGAAGACTTTTTGCCAATAGGCGGCACAAAATATCTCCACCTTGTTGACGAAGATGCCGTAGAAGTGGAAAAGGGTATTTCACTGATAAAAACAGGCGGGCATACCCGGCATCATCAATGCGTCAAGATTGAATCTGAGGGACAAACAGCGTTCTTTCTGGCAGACCTGATACCCACTGCCGCCCATTTGAATTATCCGTATATTGCAAGTTATGATTTGTTCCCATTGGAAACGCTGGAAAGTAAAAAGAAGATAGTAAAGCAGGCCTTTGAAGAACATTGGCTTTTGATATTTCAGCACGATCCAAAAATACGAATGGGATATCTGAAAAAAGTGGGGGAGAGATTTGAGATCGAAGAGGTCAAGGTCTATTGAATAGACCTTGACTTCTTATTTTATAGTGGATTCTTTTGTTAAACCGGCTGAGCGCCCTTTATCTGCTTTCCTTTTACAATACCGTATGCTCCGCAAATAATTAAATAAAAGCTTAAAGCTGAAGATAGCGCCAACTCCGGCGTGATGATAAAGTAGACAATAGCGGCGGAAAACTCCAAAATAACTGCCTTAATCCCCTGCCTTTTCCCGATTTTGCAGGTAATGTCAAAAAAGGGGATTTTGCTTATCATAAAAACGCCCAATGTGAAAACAATGAACGGTAAAAAATTCACGATAATATCTGTTCCGAACCGCGTGTAGATAAAGTGATGGAGAATGCAAAGCTGTGCCACCGTTCCTCCTGCAAGCGTTGAGGGCAAACCTGTGAAAAAGTGTCTGGGCAGTTGTATCCCCTCTTCTTTTTGTGCGTTAAACCTTGCCAGACGATAGGCGGTGCACATCATGAAAAACAATCCAAAACCCCATGAAATAACGATAGGACTGTTATTGCACATTTTCGTCATAAGGATAGCCGGCGCAATACCAAACGCCACCAAATCCGCCATAGAATCTAATTGCGCCCCGGTTTTGCTCGCGGTATTCATCAAACGCGCAAGTTTCCCATCAAAACCATCGAGAATCATGGCAACTATTATAAGCCATGCCGCTATTTCAAGCCTTTGATTTAAAACACACATTATCGACAGAAAACCGCACATAATATTGCCCATAGTTAACAATGTGGGTAAATATTGTTTTATCTTCAAATCAAAAACCTCCTTTATTTACATTGTTTCAATCCGCATCCAGCCTGAAGACCGGACGCTCTCTTTTAAAATAGGCCATTAAACGATTACGGTCAAATATGAATATTCGTTCGCGGTAATGAGAAAACCGATTAACACATTTTACGCATTACCACAAAGTAACATAAGTACATAACAAAGCTTATTCCATTCAGCACAAAAAACTCCTGATTGAAAATATATTTCATAACTAATATGAATACAGTTAGTTATAACTTGCGCCCTGAACAGGTAGTTTATTGCCGTTACATGCTTATATCGAATAAATGCAGTAAACGTACTGCACTTGCGGTATTTTATTACTGCATATGAGATGGGGCCAAAAAGGGAATTGCCCAATAAAATGTGGTGATGGAGCTGTTGAGAACTTATCTTTTTTAGTCTCTTTTTTCTTGACACCATTCTTTTATTGTGATAATTTGCCTCAAGCTCATAATTTTTGAACAGTTAGGTATATTTTATTGTCGAGGAAACCGGATACTGTAAAAGATTTATGAAATGGCAGGATGGGAGAGTTGGTAAATATACTTGCTAAATCTTGAAAACAACTTACAGGAGATAACTGAATGGAAGCATATAAAAAGTATTTAGCCGAATTTGTTGGTACATTTGCATTGGTTTTCATTGCCGCCGGCGCTGTGTGCGCTGATTTTTATTTGAAGCAGTCTGGCGGGCAAGGTTTTGGGCTTCTGGGAATCTCAATTGCTTATGGCGTCGTGGTAATTGCCGTCATTTATGCCATGGGCTATGTATCGGGTTCCCATATTAACCCTGCAGTAACAATATCTTTTTGGATCACGAAAAGAATGGAGCCTAACACTGCAATTATGTACATAATTTCTCAGATCGGCGGAGCTATTTTAGGCGGGTTTGCATTACGAACTATTTTTCCAGACGCATTAAGTAATATTCATTTAGGGACGAGCACATTAGCCGCAGGCGTCTCCATTGAGAGAGGCATACTGATGGAATTTATCATATCGTTCCTCCTGATCTTTACCATATATGGGACGCTCGTAGATAAAAGGGCTTCCGGGGGTTTTGCCGGACTAGCGGTCGGGTTGGTAGTGTTGTTTGGTTCACTGGTTGGCGGGACAATTAGTGGCGGGGCAATGAATCCTGTACGCGTTTTTGGCCCTGCGATTGCTTCCGGTCAATTTACCAATCATTACGTTTGGTGGATAGGCCCCATACTTGGCGGTATTGCGGCAGGCATTGTTTATGACAAGCTTTTCGCCGAACGTAAAAAATAACGTGCAGTTGACGAAAGAGGTTTAAATAAGATACATAAAGGGAAAGACGGCAATAGGTAGCGCATTTACCTATTGCCGTCTTTTCATTGAAGGGTTGTGCATTTGTTTGATATCGACATAATTCTCTCCGAAATAAAGCATAAAAACAAAGAGTTTGCCGAACCTGCCGTTACAACTATTTCCAGGGAACGAACTCCTTTTCACGTATTGATATCCTGCCTTTTAAGTTTGCGGACAAAAGATCAAACCACCAGAGCAGCCTCAGAACGGCTCTTTGCGATTGCGGATAATCCTGAAGATATGAAAAAGATCCCTTTGCAAAAATTGGAGAAACTAATCTATCCGGTGGGTTTCTACCGGAGAAAAGCGGTTACTATTCAGGAAATTTGCGAAACACTTACAAAAGACTATGAAGGTAAAGTCCCGGATGAAATAGATGAGCTGTTGAAGCTAAACGGCGTGGGACGAAAAACAGCAAATTTGGTAGTTTCCCTGGGATACAAAAAACCGGGGATTTGCGTTGACGTCCATGTGCATAGGATTACTAATCGGTGGGGCTACATAAAGACAAAAACTCCGGCAGAAACTGAATGCGCCCTCCGCAAAAAACTCCCCGCAAAATATTGGTTGAGTATCAATGATCTTCTCGTTACTTACGGTCAAAATATTTGTGTCCCAATTTCACCGAAATGCAGTCTTTGCCCGGTAAATAGTTATTGTAAAAAAGCAGGGGTAACACGGCACAGATGAATGCAATTTCATCAATAATGTGGAAAAAGGCGATATACATAAATAAGCATTGGCAATGACATTTTTATAGATTGGGGAACAATATGAGACCTCATTGGATAAGGGCAAAATTCCCGGCAGGTAAA
Source organism: Planctomycetes bacterium RBG_16_41_13 (assembly GCA_001828295.1). The sequence continues at coordinate 7,251 of MHYI01000140.1, forward strand.
GGCTTTAAGGAAATAAGGGAAATATTGCAGGAACATCGGTTGCAGACCGTATGCGATGCGGCTTTGTGTCCCAATATCGGCGAATGCTACAATCAAAAAACGGCAACGTTTCTAATACTGGGCGGTGTATGTACCAGAAAATGCGGGTATTGTGCTGTTACAAAAGGAACCGCTGCGGCACTGGATGAAGAAGAACCATATCGGGTCGCTACGGCTGTCAGGAAAATGGGATTAAAATATGTCGTTATCACTTCTGTAACCAGGGATGATATCTCAGACGGCGGTGCGGGCATCTTTGCACAAACGATTCGATGTGTTCGTGATTTTGTCAATGATTGCAAGGTAGAAGTATTGATTCCCGATTTTGGGGGTTCCGTTGATGCGTTATGTACGGTATTGGATGCAAGGCCTGATGTTTTAAATCATAATATAGAGACTGTTCGTCGTTTGTACCCAATAGTAAGACCAGGGGCTGATTATGAAAGATCACTGCAATTATTGCGTATTGCAAGTGAAGAGAGGTTGCTTATGCCAACAAAATCAGGGATCATGCTGGGATTGGGGGAA